>CAYRFL010000086.1:0-18093 GCA_964423515.1 uncultured archaeon | reverse complement strand
CCATTCGCTATTTGTATGCTCCGGACCTCCATAAATGTATGATTTCTGAAAATTCGCATCATAACGATTATTACGAACTCCATACATACCTCATCCACGAGATGGCCCGGGTGAACAAGATGTGCAAATGCGACATGGATCATTTCTGGAACGACCGGAAAGAGCTCGACGAGAGGGTTATGAGGTATGCGGATACCGGTATAAAACGCTTCTATCGGCTGGATTCGGCCTCATACGAGGATGGTGCTCTTCCCGCCCGCACCAAGGAACTGCTGGGGCTGGTGGCCTCCTTCGTTCTGCGCTGCGACGACTGCATCCGGTATCACCTCAAACGATGCCATGACGAGGGCGTGAGCGACGATGAGCTTGCGGAAGCCCTTGGCGTGGGGCTCGTGGTGGGAGGCTCCGTCACCATTCCGCATCTCCGCAGGGCCTTCGAGGCATGGGAGTCTCTGGGTACGGAGAGAGCATAGGCGGTGTTTTGTGTTTTCCGGAGCATAATAACCCGATACAGGTGTTCGACATTTGTTGATTCGAGGGCGGGCCCGATCCCAAAAGGCCCGCCCTCGCTAGAGTCCTTACAAATCCCCTCCACAATCCTGATCATTGATGAGCCCGAGCAGGTGAGCGGGGGTGTGGCGCGAGCCAGCGCAGGGCTCAGGGCGGGGGATTGGGACGGCATCACCCAGAAAATATCCCCTTTGATGAGGAACCTAAGAATAGCTGGTCGGCGGGTGCCGACCATGTGGCCGGATGGCCACTTCTTAATATACCTATTTTGCTTCTGTAAAAGGCCCCGTATGCGCCTACACCACCCCATTTCCCCACCCCGGCTACCGGGTCCTTTTACCTGAAGAGAACTCATCCAACGGTCATTACAGGATGAAAGGAAAAACTTCCCACCACAGATTCACCCAGTCACACCAATATTCCTTCCCCGCTAATTTAACCGAAACCCTTATCTTCAATCCATGGCATGAAATTCTCCGGTGAGTGCGAGATGAGGTCCGTTTCGAGAAGCATCCTGATTCTATATACTGTAGTTATTCTGTGTATCGGTTTTTTGCCCGTATCCCAGGCCACGCCTATTGACACCACTTCCTCATCCACACCGGTCCCGTCCAACGGAGGGCTCGCGCCTTCTTTCATGCGAAGCACGGGGACCTCCCTTCCCGCCACCTTCGATCTTCGCAGCTACGACGGGCAGAGCTACGTTCCCTCCATAAGGAACCAGGGGCCGCACGGGACCTGCTGGTGCTTCGGGAACATGGCCTCCATGGAAGGAAATCTATACATGACGGGGAACTGGACCGCCGCAGGTGAGAGCGGCCAGCCGAACCTCTCCGAGGCGCACCTGGACTGGTGGAACGGCTTCAACAAGCACAATAACGACGACCTGACACCTCCGTCGGGAAGCGGTCTCACCGTACACAATGGCGGCGATTACCTGGTGGGCTCGGCCTACATGACCCGCGGCGAGGGCGCCGTGCGGGAGGTGGATTCACCCTACGGCGGCATCGGAAGCGCGGCTGCCCGGTCCAGCCCGTCGTATCACTACTACTACCCCCGGGAGATCGAGTGGTATACCGTTGATGCGGAGCTGAACGGCACGGAAACGATAAAGAGGACCCTCATGACCGAGGGCATCGTCGGTACCTGCATGTGCTACTCGGGTGGCTTCATGTCCAACTACGTTCACTACCAACCCCCCGCCAGCGGCAACGATCCCAACCACGCCGTGGCCATCATCGGCTGGGATGACAACAAGACCACCCAGGCGCCCCAACCCGGAGCATGGCTGTGCAGGAACAGCTGGGGCAACTGGGGGCCCAACGGAGGCTATTTCTGGATCTCCTATTACGACAAGCATTCCACGAGGAACCCGGAGATGGGGGCCGTATCATACCAGAACGTCACATACCAGCCCTACAGCCGCTTTTACTATCACGATTATCACGGTTGGCGGGACACCCTCGTGAACGCCTCGGAGGCATTCAACGCCTTCAACGCCAGCGAGAACGAGTCTCTAAGGGCCGTCAGCTTCTACTCCGCCGCCGACAACGTCAACTACACGGTCAAGATCTTCGATACCTTCGAGAACGGCACCCTGACGGACGAGCTCGTATCGGTGAGAGGTCATATCGATCATCGCGGATACCGCACCATTGACCTGCCGAAAGCCGTGCAACTCTCCAAGGGTGATCACTTCTACATTCACGTTAATATCTCAAACGGCGGTCATCCTTTCGATCGGACCTCCGACGTTCCCGTACTGCTGGGCGGATCGTTGCTCCCGGACGGACCAAGGCCCATGACCATAGTGGCCTCCGGCGCCAGTCCCGGCGAGAGTTTCTATCATAACGGTACCCAGTGGTGCGATCTCACCGGCATCGACCCCACTGCCAACTTCTGCATCAAGGGGCTCGTGGGTCACCTGAGCGTCAATTCCACCTCGTCGGGCATGTTCAAGGGAGGGACCGTGAACCTCACCGGCACCGCATCTGAGATTATCACCGGCATCGAGCTGAGCATCGACGGCGGGTCCTGGGAAACCGTCAACGGTACGGGAAACTGGTATTACGAACTTAACACCTCGAGGTTCCCGGACGGCTCCCATACCCTTCGATGGAAAGCCATGCGAGGTGGCTACGAGTACCTATACGGGATGGATATTGTGATCGACAACACCTGTCCCGTGGTCGACATCACCGCTCCCGGGCCCGGTTCGTTCCTGAACTCCGCCAACGTGACGGTGAACTGGACCGGGATCGACGAGATCAGCGGGGTGGACGGTTACACGTGCCGGATCGACCACGGGGAATGGCTGGATGCAGGCCCCGGACAGAATCACACCTTCGACGGAGTGGGTGAGGGGGCGCATACGGTATGGGTGAACGTCACCGATAGAGCGGGAAATCTCAATTCCACCAACATATCCTTCATAGTGGACCTTACAGCTCCCCTGGTGAATATCTCCTTTCCATACGGGAATGGTTTTATCAACGATACGGAGCTCAATGCGAGCTGGTTCGGCCACGACAACGAGAGCGGCATCCGTGGTTACGAGGTCGTCCTCGACGGAGGGGCGGGATTCGATACAGGAAATAACATGTCGTACATCATTTGCAACTTGACCCCTGGAAATCACAGCCTCGAGGTGAGAGCCCACGACCTGGCCGGTAATGTGGGCATCGATTCCCTCAATTTCACCGTGGACCTGGAGCTGCCCGAGATCGGCGAGGCGGTGATGGACGAGCCCACCACCGGGGACATCTTCGTCCTCCGCTTGACAGCGGTGGATACAAATGCCGTAAGTGCCGCAGTGGCCCGATATGATTTCGGTACGGACGTGGAGAACAACGTCACCATGAACAGGACCAGGGGAACCTGGAGCGGGAACATATCCGTGCCTCCTGATGCCGCGGAGATCAATTACGCCTTCCACGTGTGGGATATCGCGGGAAATGAGAATTCCACACCCGTCCTCACCATTCCCGTTATCGACGACGACGCGCCCGTGTTCGGCGAGATCATCCGACCCACGTCGGGCACCACGGGGGATATGCTCACGCTCTCCGTGGTCGCCCTCGATAATCGGGTTATCGAAGAGGTTGGGCTTATTCTGGAATACGGGGATGAGGTGCAGAATCTATCGGTGTCCAACCGGAGCGGCGACCAGTGGGGAGTACGCTTTGCCGCACCCCCGGATCACACTGGATTTTCCTACCGGTTCACCGCCAGCGACCCATCGGGGAACTGGAATGAGACCGCGCCAGCTCACATGAACTTGACCGATGACGATCCTCCCGCATTCCACAGCTGGCCAATCTCGAACGTTCCCTATACCGGCAACAGGTTCAACATCACCGTCAGGGCCGTCGACAATATAGGCGTCGCCGGGATCAACCTGAGCTATGTCATCGACGGTGTCATCTCCGCTGCCACAATGACCAGGGGGGTGGATGATAACTGGTATCACGTCGTCGATATTCCGGCGGACGCTCTCGCCTTGGAATATTCCTTCCATATTTGGGATGGCTCAGGGAATTCCCTGGACCACCCTGCGGATGGAAATATAGTCCGGCCGGTGGTGGACGACGACGCACCCGTTTCGCATGCGGGGGAGGACATGACCGTGGATACGGGCACACTCTTCAGCTTCAACGGCTCCGGGAGCAGCGACAACATCGGCATAGTGAACCATACGTGGTCTTTCCGGTACGGCGGGAAGTTGCGTGAGATTCATGGGACAGTGACGGAGTTCCGCTTCGGCAAGGCGGGTAACTATACCGTAATACTGACCGTAACGGACGCGGCGGGGAATTCCCACAACGACACCCTGACACTGCTGGTGGTGGGGAAGGATAGGCCGGATGATCTGACCGATGATGACGACATTTCCGGGGACGACGATACCGGACCCGGCGATGACGATGATGCCGGGACCGGGGAAGATGACGACGGGTTCATGAAGGATTGGGCCACCTTTTCCACCTCTACCGAGGGGATAATCGCATACGTGTTACTGCTGGTCATCATTGTCATATTATTCTTTTTGGTATTGTTCAAACGGCTGAAGAGAGACGGAAAGAAAGACGAACCGGTGAAGGATGAAGGCGGCAAGGAGGAGGAGGCCCAAACCCAGGTATCCGGAGCGGAAGATTCGGTCCCCGCCGTGGACGATGCCGTGTTGGAAGACGAGGAGCCGCTCATCGTGTACGAAGAATCGATGGAGAGCTGGGACCGATATTCGGAGGAATTCGAGGAGCCCTGGGTGATAGATGCGCCGGGCTACACCTGCCCCGAATGCGGCGGGAGCCTAGGGGAGGATGGTGGGGAATGTTCTTACTGCCAGGTCGGTGAGGACGGATGGCTGGACGAGGAGGACGGAGAGAACGACGATGACGATGGACTCGAGGGAGAAGGGCAGGATGGCGAGGGTGGCCATGGTATTGGCGCGGCGGATTGGGATGACGATGATGTCGGAAAGCAAGAGGCGGATGAGGCCGGGGATGAAGCCTCCGGCAGCGTGAAGGGAGAACCGGAAATTGCAGAAGGTATCGATGAGGAGGATCTGGAACTCCTGGACGATGACGATGATGAGGATGAAAAGGCTGATGAGGATATTGAAGAGGGTAAAGCGGATATTGTGGGCGATGGGAATGCGCAGGATACTGTGAGTGATGATAACCAGAAGGATTCCGATGTGAATGGAGTTGTGGAGAGGGAAGTGGATGGAGAGATGGATGAAAAGACCGATATTGACTCGGAGGATGGAGACAATGATGTGGGGGCGGTGGGTGGAGATGAAGGCGAGGAGGAGGTAGTTGATGATGTGAGGAAAGAGGGTGGAGATGAAGATGTGAGGAAAGAGGGTGGAGATGAAGATGAGGAAGATGGAGGGACGAAAGTCGGGGGATCGGATAAGGAGATCGATATGGAGCAGGGGGATGCGGGGCAGGAACAGGATGAGGAACCGGAAGGGGACGAGGGATACTCATTCGACAAGCTCGACCTAGAGGCGCTGTTCGAGGATTGAGCCGAGCCACCTCTCCATTCACGTTTGGTTTTGTTCTTTTCATGCGTATTTATGAGACGAATCGAATATCACGGGACGGGCTCATCCCTCATCTCTCGACTCAACTTCTTCCCCGTTCTGCCGCGTCATCACCTTGTAACCGATGAACAGGAGGACCAGAAAGACAACCGCCGCCACGAACCCCCAGAACGACTGCCTTAGAAGTTCCTTTGCGAGATAGAAAACGGTTGTTACGATAACCCCGGCTATAAGAACGCCGAGGAATATGTAGAAGATGGCTTTCTTGAATTCGATATCGAACATCCATGCGGCAAATGCTCCCGTCCAGGCGCCGGTGATGGGCAGCGGTATGGCCACGAACATTATGAGGGCAACCGCCTCGTACCTTTCTATCTTCTTACCTGTCTTCCTGCGCGTCCTTTCGAACAGATGATCGAAGAACTTTCTTCCGATACTGAACCGGTTGGCGAACTTGACCACGCGCCGAAGGAGCAAGAGTATGATGGGAACGGGGATCATGTTGCCGATAATGGAGAATAGAAATGCCTGCCACAGCGGCATCTTCAGGGTGCCGAGAGCTATCGGAAGCGAACCCCGCAGCTCGAATATCGGCAGCATTGCTATGAGTATTGTGGACAGCCAGTCCGGAAAATTGACAAGGAAGTCGATTATGGGATCTGTAAAGGTCAATCTATTTCACCCTGTCAGTTCAGCTCCTTTTCCACCACGTCGCCCCGGGGAGATGTCTCCGAGAAGACCTTTGCCGAGAACTTCTTGACGGTGAGCTTGTCCATCCTCCAGGCGTCGGAGGGAAGCCCCGCCTTCATGCAGGTATGGTCCAGGAACTCCTCCGCCTCCCATCCCCATTCCACCGGGACCTGGGGAAGCAGCAGTCCCTTGTAGAACGATTTCTCGATTATAAGGCCGTCCTGACCGATGGTTACCTGGGATGCCAGCTCCTCGGGGGTGTCGTACTCCACGACCTCCGGGACGGTAAGGAGAGATACCTCGACGATGATCTTCTCGAGCTCCTCCTTTCGAAGACGGGGGAACCTGGGGTCCCGGAGTGCCGCGTTCACGGCGTTCTCCTCGATCGCTTTCTTCAGCTTCATCACCGGGAGGACGTAACCGATGCACCCCCGCAACTCCTTGCCAGGGAACCTCGATAGGGTGACGAACACTCCGCTCCTCTGAAAGAACGTCTCGGAAAGTTCGGGAGCCTTTGTACCCGGGGCCTTGAAATGCCGATCCAGGGTCTTCCTGGCCAGTGCGATGGCCGCTCTTCCGTCCTCTATCGTGTACATGCGCATCACCGTGGATATTGTCAACGGTGAAAAGTTCGAAGAAAATTCGAAGTTTTCAGCTTGACAATGTGCGCGGTATCGCGTGATACGCAGATACCGCTTCATCGATTAACCCGTAATCTAATAATTATAATTTGCGCACAATAGTACAAAGGCGATACAACCTTTCCATAAGTAGATATATATTAATAACTCCGAGTTCAAATCCCAATCCCATGTACTGTCCCAAATGCAAGAAAGAGAACCTCGACAACAACGACGTATGCTTCTTCTGCGGGTACGAGCTGCCCTCCGACGACGGCGTCTACATCGCCCTCGAGAAGGACGCGCTCCGCAGATGGAAACCCAAGTACGTGGACATACACCTGCCGCGGGAGGAGGGCTCCGTCAGGTTGTCGTTTCTCAAGCCGCCATTCATCGATGGGAACAAGGTCAGGGTCAAGCATAAGGGAGTGGACGGACGCGCCAGGAACATCTCGGAACTATCGAACGACAGGATCAAGGACATGATAAAGGATATCGTTGGCGCGATCAATCAGATATCCTGATGTTCTGTTCCTTCATCCTTGACCCTCCGTCACCTCCGCGATCACGCCCGGTCGTTCCTGCAATTACCCCATTAGGGATGCCTGCTTCCCGATTCCTATTCAAACATATCCATCAAACAACATAAATATCGATTTGTCTTTACCATAGGTCGGTGAGATGTTGGGTGCCGCCGAAGAGAGATATTATACCGAGGAGCCACAGGCAGTACTTGAGGCTCTGAAGACGTCACCGCAGGGACTCACCAGGGCGGATGCGAAGACCCGCCTCGTGGAGTACGGTCACAATCAGCTCGAAGCAAAGAAGAGAACCCCCCTAATATTCAAGTTCCTCGAGCAGTTCCGAAGCGTTCTCGTGCTCATACTCATCGGTGCAGCCGTTCTTTCCATCCTCATAGGCGAGCACACCGATGCCATAGTCATCTTCATCGTTATAACCATAAATGCCGTCATCGGATTCTTCCAGGAGTTCCGGGCCGAGAAGGCCATGGAGGCTCTAAAACGGATGAGCGAACCCATCGCCAGGGTGGTACGAAACGGCGAGGTGAGGGAGATCCCGGCCGAGGAGGTCGTCCCGGGGGACATTATCACCCTGGAGGAGGGTTCCAAGGTCCCCGCGGATGCGTATCTCATCGAGGCGAACAACCTGAAGGTGGACGAATCGGTACTTACAGGCGAATCCGCTGCAGTCCTCAAGAAGGTGAACGCCTTCGCGGGAGAACGCACCCTCTCGGAACAGAAGAACATGCTCTTTGCCAGCACCAATGTCACGTCGGGGAACGGACGCGGCGTGGTCGTGAGGACCGGAATGCGCTCCGAGATCGGAAAGATCGCTGCAATGGTCCAGGCCTCCGGCACCGAGATGACCCCTCTTCAGAAGAGGCTCGACAGGGTCGGGAAGATAATCACGGTCTACGCCGGTATCGTCTGCGCCCTGGTCCTTATCATCGGGGTCGGAAAGGGCATGTGGGGTGGCGAAAGCGCCTGGGGCGTCCTCAGTGAGGGTACCCTTCTCATGAGCTGTATCAGCCTTGCGGTGGCCGTTATCCCCGAAGGCCTTCCCATAGTGGTGGTGGTAACGCTGGCCCTGGGTGTACAGGATATGGCCAAGAGGCATGCCATCATAAGGCGTATCGCCAGCGTGGAGACGTTGGGCTCCACCACGGTCATCTGCACCGACAAGACGGGAACCCTCACCAAGAACGAGATGACCGTCAGGGAAATATACATGCCGGGAATGACCGTGAGGGTCACGGACGAGGGCCGGAGCGGCGATGAGAACGGACTTCCCGAGGGCCGGTTCCTCACGAAGAAAGGTGAGATGCGGCCCAGTGAGAATCCCGAATTCGAGAGAATGATGAGGGCATGTCTCCTCTGCAACAATTCCACCGCCGAGGAGGGGAACGGGGAGAACGAAGAGGACGGACGAGCGGCGGCCTGGAAGCCCATCGGGGACTCCACGGAGAACGCCCTTCTTACGTGTGCCAGGAAGGCGGGCGTGGAGATCGGAAAGATGCGTTGTGGATATCCCAGAATGGTCGAGTACACCTTCGACAGCGATCTGAAGCGTATGTCCACCGTGAACGAGGTGGACGGGGAGTACTTCGTATACACCAAGGGCGCACCGGGTCTGGTCATCCCCATGTGCGGCCGTATCTCCGTCAAGGGCAAGGTCAAGCCCCTGACCGACGAGCAGAGGGAACTGATGATAAAGGCCAACGACCGCATGGCGGGAGGTGCCATGCGCGTACTCGCCTTCGCGTACCGGAAGCTCGATGCGAAGGAGATCGCCGGATCTGGTGACCAACAGAGAAAGAATTTCAAGAAGCTCGGAAGGGATGCGGTGGAGAAGGACCTGGTGTTTATGGGTCTGGTGGGAATGATCGACCCCCCGAGGCCTGAGTCGAAGCGTGCCATAGAGCTGTGCAAGAAGGCGGGGGTCCGGGTGGTGATGATAACCGGGGACCAGAAGCCGACGGCGGTGGCCATAGGAAAGGAGCTGGGGATAATCGAGGACGAGTCCAACGTCATCACGGGACCCGAGCTGGACCGGATGAGCGACGAGGACCTGGCGAAGAACGTGGAGCATATCGGTGCCTATTCGATGGCGATCCCCGCTCACAAGATGAAGGTTATATCGGCGTTGAAGAAGAAGGGGCACGTGGTGGCCATGACGGGGGACGGTGTGAACGACGCACCGGCGCTGACCAGGGCGAATATCGGAATAGCCATGGGCATCACCGGCACGGACGTTGCCAAGGAAGCCTCCGACATGGTGCTCACCGACGACAACTTCGGGACCATAGTGAGCGCCATCGACGGCGGGCGAAGGATATACAACAACATCAGGCGTTTCATACGTTACCAGTTATCGACCAATATAGGGGCCATCATAGTTATTCTCACAGCATCGCTGTTCCGGAACCAGCTCCCGCTGCTGCCGGCACAGATACTCTGGATCAACATACTCATGGACGGGCCGCCCGCGCTGGCCCTGGCAATGGAGCCCACCACGTGGGAGGTAATGGACAGGCCGCCCATCGACCCAAAAAAAGGCATTATAACAAAGAAGATGATCACCTCGGTGATACTCCTGGGTATGTTCATGGCCGTGGGCACCCTGTACGTCTTCTTTGCGGCGGATCATCTCTTCACCGGCGAGCAATACACCATCAAGAAGGCCCAGACCATGGCCTTCACGATATTCGTTCTGTTCCAACTCTTCAACGTGTTCAACTGCCGCTCGGACGAGAAATCCCTTTTCCGCATCGGCCTGTTCAAGAACAAGTACATACTGTGGGCGGTGCTTCTTTGCCTGGGTCTGCAGTTCGCCGTGATATACGTGCCCTTCATGCAGGACCTCTTCCACACCGTACCCCTTAAGTGGGTGGACTGGGTGCCGATAGTGCTGATCTCGTCGCTGATCATCTGGGTGGACGAGATATACGTGTGGGCCATCGGTCACAAGATGGATGGTTAGGGGTTGGGGTTTGGGATTTGGGATATGAACCTGGACGATCGAGGTTCAAAAAAGACTGAAACTTAGCAACTAAGAGAGTGGGATCCCTCTTTGACATTTGGTTCCGATAAATCAATCCCAATTCCGAGTTTCTCTGCTCGAACCAATTCGTCCTCGCCTTCTACATCCCCGCCCTTCTCCTTCACATCCCTCTCATCCACCTCCCTCCCTCACACCAAATGCACGAAAATTAGAATCCCCGCAATGAGCACCACAACGAGGCTTATCCCCGCCCGGAGGTATCTCGCTCCTATCCCACCCTCCGTTTCATCCTCATCATCGGATGGCAGATCATCATCCGGCTTCCCCGTCCTGCCCTGGCCCGTCTACGACCTCTTCACGAAGGAGAACGCTCCCTGGCTCAGCAGCGCCAGCGGATCGAACACCATGACGACCCGAAAGCCGATGTTCTTCGACCTGTAATCCATCGGTCTCCTGTCCCTGTTGGCGCACTCGCAGTTCTTGGTATCGTAACTGCCGCCCCGAATGACGCGATCGTTGCTGCTGCCGGTCATCCATGCCCCGCCGTGCTCGGCCGCGCCCTTGTAGTCGTCGTGCCAGCGGTCCTGGCACCATTCCCAGACGTTCCCGTGCATGTCAAAAAGGCCCCAAGCGTTCTCGTCCTTGAGACCCACGGGATGCGGCTTGCCCGTATCCGGGTCCTCCCCGATCCAGGCGTAGGAGCGTATCTTGTGCACGTCGTCGCCGAAGCAGAACCTGCCGGTACTTCCCGCCCTGCAGGCGTATTCCCACTGCGCCTCGGTGGGAAGCTGGTATTCCTGGGTCCTCTCGGTCTCGTTGAGCTTCCTTATGAACTCCCTGCAATCGTCGTGGGATACATTGATAACGGGCATGGACGGGTCCTTGAACCTGCTTGGATTGAAACCCATGATGCTTTCCCACTGCTCCTGTGTCACCGGGTGTATCGACATGTACATGGGCTCCCTGAATCGAACATTGTGGGCCGGGCTCGAGCGGCTTCGCTTTCCGTCGCCCATGACGAACTCACCCCTGGGAACGGGGGCGAATCTCATTCCGATCGTATTGAGATATCCCGAGAGGATATCGTCCACCGATTTCCTCTTGTGAATGATCTCGGATATCTGCTCCGTATCCTTCTGGATCGCCTTCTGAATGGAGTATTCCCTGGTATCCTCCCGTATCCTTATGGCCAGTTCCGCCATATGCCTCTCCTTGGCGATCTCCCTTGCCCTTTTCTTCTTCCTCTCCTGGGCCTCACCGGCGATCCCGTACGCCTTTCCCGCATACTCCTCAAGGTCCAGGTTCTGGGTCAGGGGATGCAGCCCACCTGCTGGCTCCCAGTCGCGAAAGCTCTCCCTGAGATCCACCTTTGGCTTCCTGTTGGCTCGTCTCTCCTTGACTATCTTCCTCTCGATATCGAACTCGCCCTTTACGAGATGGGCGGCAATGTATACGACCAGTACCAGGAACATAATGGTGATAATTACAATGTAAAGTGTATAGATGACGGGACCTCCCTCCAGATACTGGGGCAGAACCAGCATCAACAGCGAGAAGGATATTAGGGATGCTATGACACCGGTTATCCACTTGTTCCTGCGGCTCCATACCGTGCTCTTGTTACCAGTCTCTTCTACCATGCAATACCTCGGAGTTCCGCTTTTCTATCGCCCCGAACCGTTCTGCCCGGACCCGGACATCGGTTAACGGTCGTCCCTGATACGGCCCATTGCCGTTCGAGCGACTTCCCGTCTCATCGGACATCCGTGCCTCGGCGCCGCCCCGGGTGAACCTTGCGAACGGCTGGTTGTAACGAATTATCTTTAATCTAACGAATTATCATATCGAGAAGTGCATCCATTCTTTCCTTCAACTGATCAGATCGGTCGCCGCCCGCCTGGGTCTCCTTTTCCTTCTCTTTCTGCCTGTCCTCGAGTATCTTTGCGAACGTGTTCTCAAGGCGGTTTCGCCTCTCCCGGTTGAGGTCTTTCTTACTTGCATCCTGCCTTGATGACGGAGCAGGGGGCAGTGCTCGATCCCGCCTTTGATGGCCCATTTTCCGCACGGGCTCTTCCCTTCCTATCTCCTCAGTGACCCTTCGCAGTTCCTCGATATCGGGAAGTATGTCATCTACCTCGAAATTCTCCGTCGCGTCGGATAGATACGGGTCATCGGTGAGATCGGTATCGTAGATATCTCGCTCGACCATGACATCCTCGTCATCCTCCTCCGGTCCCGCTTCCTTAAGGAATTCGGATTCTATCGTCCCGTATCCGTCCAGAGACTCCTCGTCCTCGAGCACTGAGGTATCCTCCCTCTCATCGGGCATGATTACCCCCGGTTCGCCGATCGCGTCGGATGTGGACCTGGTTATTGACTGACTCTCTCTCTCGGTGCCTACCGACACCTTGTAGGTTTCTTCCCTCTTTACCTTGATATTGCTCTCGGTCTCCTCCTCTTCCTCCTTCACCGGGAGTGTCTCCGGGGTCGATTCCGAGAGCTCCGGAAGCACAGGTATGGGAGCCTTCTTTCTTTCCCGCATCGGTTGTCGGACGGGGGCCTGTCTTCTCCTCGACCTCGTTAATGGCTGCTCATGTGAGATCACGGGCCCTGTCCGGGTCCTTTTCCTTTTCGCCCCCTTAAGCTCCCTTTCCCAGTCCTGAGGCAGTTCCCTTTCCTGTTCCCGGGTGAACCTCTTCACCTTCACCGGTCTCGGTGTGAGTTCATGCTCTTCCTTGGCGAACTTCGATCGCGTGTAGAACGAGAAAAGCCATATTCCCAGCAGGATCTCGAGGATTATGACGACGATGAACACGGGCAGTCTCAGGGGTTTCAGGACGAATATGTTGAACCGGTTGTACACGATCCGCGTTGAGGTCGAATAATCCAACGTCTCGTATCCGCCGCTCTTATCTTCGCTCACTCCCACGATCAACGGAGCGGTATTGTTGACCTCCAGAAGGCGGAACATCAATATGGTATACTTGCCGGAATCGAGATGGCCCGTGTATGTGAAATGGTCAATGTCGCTCTCATAGGTGAGGGTATTTTCCCTAATGTAATCGGCGGATTCCTCATCATATCGAATGTCGTTGATGGATGCCTCGAGAGTCCCCTTTACTAGGTAGAACGTGGCATTTCCTCCGCCATTGACACTGATATCGATCTCCACGGGACAATTATAGGCAGGTACGGAGAACTCCCGTCTGCGGTCACTGAGGTAGAACTTTGAGGCCCCGTATTCTCGAGGATATATGAAATTGGCAAGAACGTTGAAGAGAACGAGTATTATGATGAGAATGGCGATTAGTATGACGCAGGTCATCATTCCTGCCCGATACCTCTTCTTTGGCATTGGAGGTTTGGATCCACCCATTCGTTCACCCATTGACCGGATACGCCCTTTATTGGACCGGAGATCCTCTTATCGGCGTTCTTCGACTCGAATGAGACTCAAATCTTCTGGACTTTATCTTTGAAAGTGTAAATGGGACCTTTCTGTGACCGTTACTTGGAGGAATCATCGTTTGACCGATCTAGTTCGCCGTCCCTGCCCTTGGTAAGCATCTCGAGGAAGGCCAGCCTCTCCTCGATCGTCATCTGTGAACGGGATTGCCTGTCCGTATCCTTTCCCGGCTCCGCTGTCAGTATCGGCAATCTCGTTTCTGGGGTATCGACCTTCCCGACGGGAGCCTTGATCACGTCACCAAGCATCGATTTCAGGAAACCGAGGTCCTCTGTGAGGTTGGTTTTTGGTGCGTCAACATCCTGTCCCCCTTCCGTTTCAATACTATCCGTCGGGGCAGACAGGGCGGGCCCACCCGCAGTATTTTTCGGAGACCCGGGCATTTCCACCAGTTGGCCGACCTCCCGGGGTTGGAGTTCCGGAGCGGCAGGAGTGACGGTTCCGGGAAATTGCTCCGTTAGTACGGGCGCCTTTTCTACAGGGGTAGGAACAGGTTCCGAAACGGGTGGTGCAGCCGTTTGTTGCATCGGCACGGCTTGCGGTTGTGGAGGTGGCACTATCTGCGGTTGTGGCGTTGGTACTGCTTGCGGCGGTAGAGTGGGCACTATCCGCGGTGGTGGCGTTGGTGCTGCCTGTTGAACTGGTGCTGCCTGTTGAACTGGTGCTGCCTGTTGCGGTAAAGGCGCTGCCGGCAGGGCCGGAAGGGCCATCCCTGGTATTATGTCCTGGGGATGGTATTGGGGTAGTGTTGATGGGGTTGCAGGCATTCCCGCCGGGGCCTCGGCCGGACCCGGTGGAAGGGCTCTCAGGGGAACCTCCGGATAACCCGCGGATTCGGCGACCATGACCTGGACGGGCTCCGGGGAAGCATACGGACTCCCGGCCGGGGGACCTCCATATCTCCTCGCCCCCCCTTCGGGCATATCCGGCATGAAATCCACCGGACTCGAATCCGCACTATAGGAAGGTTCCATCAGTGAAAGCGTGCTCTCGGAGCGATCGTTGGAGCCATAGGGGGACATGTAGATGGGAACCGGAGTGATGTCGTCCGTATTTCCACGCCTCCATCTCCGGTATATCCCGACGAACAGGAACATTATGAAAAGAACGATCACGATTATGATGCCCACGATTATGGCGTACCGGAAAAAGCTGTCCCAACCACTCCCTTCATCCGTCTCTTCACCTATGCGAACACTTACCCGTCCCGATTCTGTCTCTTCACCATACTTGGCCACCACCGTCATAATGTAATCTCCCTTGGCCAGGGATTCATGTCCGTTAAGGTCTATGATAATGACCCTGCTCTCGTCGGGCTTGATCTTGACGGACCTTTCCATGGATACGAAGTCCTCCAATGCCCCTATGATGCCCAGAGTGATATCCGCAGGAACGTTCCCTTCATTGACGAGCGTCATGCCGATGGATGCGTTCTCACCGTGCTCGAGCTCTATTGATTCCTTTTCCATGGAAACGGATATTTTGATTATCGGTTTAAAGTCAACGTCCACCTCGAAGCTCATCAGGCCGCTCTCGTAAGAGTAGGGTATATCGTAGACCCTGGCCTCAACTTTCCACCAGTATATCCCGCCGTTCTCAAGGTCTGGTACTTCCAGTTCCTCCATTGCGATGTTCTTGCGAAGGAGGGTCATGTTAGCCAGTGAATCCCCCCAGTAGATGCGGTATTCCACCTGTGTTCTTTTCTCGGAGATGTCCCAGGACAGCGTTACCGATGTATCGCCTATCACGGTACCGTCCAGGGGGTGCTCCACCGATACTTCTATCTCCGGACGATCCGCCGCGGGTAGGACCTCCACGTCGATCTCCTTGAAGGCATAACCGCCGTCGGAATCGCTCACCTTCAGGGTTATGGTATCCGTTCCGCTTCCCATGCCTGACGACGGTGCGAGCTCGATGGTGGAGGGGCTGATCATGCTGGCCTGGAATAGGGGTGACGATTCCAGATATATCTCCCAGCGCAGCTCGGTACTATCGTCCTCCGCATCATGGGCGAATTCGGAGAGATCGAACCACTCTGCCTTGTCCTCGTAGAATTTCAGGGGTTTGATACGGCCCTCGTAGGGTCTCGGCTCGTTGTTGAGCACCGTGATCAGATCCGGGAACAGTATCCAGTCCGATCGTCCTCCTCCCTGATCCGTAACCCTTACCCTTATGGAATAATCCCCCGTAGGGTCCTCCGCGGACGATGTGAAATAGGCGGAATAATTTTCACCTGCCATATTGAGGGTCTCCTCTAGTTCGATCCATCGGATCGTTCCGATCGCACCTCTATTTCGATCTCAGGAAGGATGCCCCCTTCCTCCATGTCCGCAACTGTGAACCAGATCCTTACTCTCTCCCCTCTATGTATCGACTGTTGATTTACATGAAGCTCATCGATCTCCGGTATGTTGTTCAGCACGCGTACCATTGTTGGTAGATAATCCCAATCGGAAACTCCCAGGGAGCCGTCTATGCATCGTGCCCTGAAGCGATAGTCACCGGTTTCTCCGGTAAGGGGAAATACGAAATTGCAGTCCCACATTCCCGAGGACCGGTTGAAGGCTGGTGTCTCGAATATGTCTCCGTTCCAATCCTCAACGGTCTCTGGTGCGAATTCCAGTCTAATGAGCATCATCTCGGGCGGTGTTTCGATATCCGAGACCGCCAGAACAAGCGTCCCCACCCGTCCACGATCTATCTCCTGCGGAGCGGACCATATTACGGCAGAGGGTTCGTTGTTGACGACTTCCAGTTTGCTTTCCTCCAGGGTCCAGGGACTGGACAATGCTCTCTCATCCTTGAATCGGACCCGAAAATCATAGGGGCCAAGGGTAGCATTGACATCGGGTGTGAAATGGACCTTCCACATTCCTTCCTTGTACTCCGGTTCGGAAAAGAATTTCTCGTACCATATGGAATTGGAGTGGCGCTTGTACTGGAACTCGGGCTCCAGTACGTCCACGGAATCGGGGTAATCGGGAACGTCAGCCATGATAAGGGTGCTGAATGACCTTTGTATGTGTGCGGTTGGTATTATGAGCATCGGGGCAGGGGGAGGTACGTTCAGGCTCCATATCCGGCAGGTATGGTCGTCCGAGCCGCTGACCAGGCGCTCACCATCGGATGAAAGTGCGATGGAGCGAACGATGTCTCTGTGTGCCGTGTAGTTGAGATACACCCTTCCGGTGTTCGGATCCCATACCCGTATCATCGAATCCTCGCCGGCCGAGGCGATGGTCGTTCCTCCATCCAGCCATGTGACGGACAGCACACCGCCGTCATGCTCGTAGAATGTGATCACATTGGTTCCCCGGGCCAGGTCCCATATGCGCACTGTCCCGTCAAGCGAGGCGGAGGCCAGCCAGGTTCCGTTCTGTGCCCAGGTCAGGGATGTGATAGTATCGCTGTGTCCTCGCAGCGTGAGGATCTCGTCACCGGTGGAAGAGCTCCATATTCGGATGGTGGCGTCCGCTCCCCCGGATGCCACCTTGATGTTGTCCGGGGACCATGATACGCAGTTCACGACATCGTTATGACCGTCGAATTCCGCAACGACCTGACCGGAGAACCAGTTCCATATCCTTGCCGTGTGATCCCCTGAGCCGGTGGCTATCAATGTCCCGTTGGGCGACCATTCCAGGTCAGTTACCTGATCCCCATGGCCAAGGAGGCTGCGTAGTAATGTCCCGTCCGAGGGATTCCAGACAAATGCCTTTCCGTCGGCCGATCCGGATGCGACCTTCTGTCCGTCCCGGGCCCAATCAACACAGAGTACCTGATCTTGATGCTCCTGAAAGGAAAGCCAGGTTCCTCCTGTCGTTGCATCCCATATGATCGCAACGTGGTCTTCACCTCCCGATACGATGTAACTTCCGTCGGGGGACCAATCGACGGAATGAACGCTACCCTGCATGTGGCCGGTGAAGTTCAACTTTGCTTCATCGACGACGATGACCGATTCAGCACAGGGAATCGAGAATGTGAGAAACATCACACTGGATAGAAGGATGCAAAGTCCGACGATGGTTGATTTGATCATACGACGAAGGTGCTTGCTCATATGGTCTACCTCCTCGATTATTATCCCATTTCAGAGAGCTGTTATGGCGCCGCCGTTTCATTACCACCCATCCTGGTAAGAGGGCCATTACGCCTGTATATACACATCCATTTTCCTCCCCTGAGGATTGAATCATTACTATACGGGAAACTTATATTTAAATGTATTGATTTAT
>CAYRFL010000085.1:11788-18285 GCA_964423515.1 uncultured archaeon | reverse complement strand
GCCTTCTGTGGGTGAGTTTTCGATGGTGGATGGCGTTTGGTATTAATATTGTTTGTGGTTTGATTGTACTTTAATACAGTTATACATGAAATCCACGTTTATTTGTTGATTATATACTTATTATACTCACCATTAAAACGATGATATGGGTAAAAAAAGTATTGGTGTGAAAATCAATTATAATTTCATATCGGGAATTTCCTTTCGTGCCCTTCTTTACATGCCCACCCGTTCCAAAACCCGTTGCACCTGTCGGCAGTTATTTATATTTCAACGGAAATGCTATACATAACCATTGATCGATTGTATCGGGAGGAGCCTCCATGAAAGTGTTCATATCCCACAGCAGGGATGATAAAGCCGGGTTGAAATTCTTCAAAACACTATTTTCAGCTTCGCCTCACGAGCCCCTCTGGCATCCCTGCGAGGAGATGCCGAGACCTCCTGGACCGGCGCTCCTCAAGGGGATATCCGGGGCGGGTTCCCTCTTCATCGTTCTATCGAAGAACATGGACGATGCCCGGGTAATGGCGTGTCTGTCCTACAAGGTCGGACTCGCGGCGGCAATGAAGAAGTCCATCTGGGTGTTCGAACCGCAGGGAGAGACCATTTCTGTACCAGTTCCCGATCTCTCCGTCTACGTTCGATTCCCGAAGAAATTCCCGAAGAAGGCCACTCCCCCGTTCGATATAATCGCCAAGAACGGAGGTCATTTCGGGAATCCCGATTTCTTTGGTCCCAGGGGTTCGGTCCTGCACAGATGTTCCAACGACGAATGCAGGTCGTCCTATTACATGTATTCCGATGCCAGCGGGATGGTCTGTCCGGTATGCAAGAAGGAGCAGGGTTGAAATCTACCGAGGTAGTCCCTCTGGCAGACCTCGTCACCTCTCCGTTGTACTCTATTTTCTTCCTCATTTCGATCCAACAGCGCCCTCTGAATTCAACCCATCTGACCCCCACTCCGTTTCCGAAATTATTAATATCAGATAATCCTCTAGATGCAGTATAGTATGTTTATGCGGAAATCATTTCCACCGATCCCGCATCGTGAGGTATATCCATGAGAATGAGATCCCTCCGTACGCTGGTATGTCATATCACCCTTGCCTGCATTATCATCGCCTCTTTTCCGCTCACTGCACAGGCCGGCCAACCGGAGGTCACGATCCGGCTGGATGACGCTGCGGTTGAGGTCGACGTGGGGCCCGGTGCCAACGGCGAAGCTGTCTTTACCGGGACCGTCACCTGTGACATGACCGGACTTGGACAGAACGTTCAGTCCGTGGAGGTGACCCTCGAAGCGGACTGCCGATGGCCGTCCACGGTATCACCCTCCAAGATGATCTTCGAGCCGTGGGGAGAGGATACCGCAGATTTCGAGGTCACGGTCAGGGTGGCGCAGTTCACGTCGGCGTCACAGAGCGACTTGGTTAGGATCGGAGGTAACGCGATTACCCAGCCGGGTGCGCTCAGGTACGAGATCGCTCCCGTTACCGGGGTCATTGAAATCAATCCCTATGCCACGTTCCAGATCTCCTGCGAGAAACCGAAATACAAAGCTGAAACGGGGGAGAAGGTCAGTTTTTCATTGCGGGTGAAAAATGATGGAAATACCCGGGAAAAACTTGCGATCAATATCGATGATGGGCGCAGCACTATCGACGACAGCTGGGTATTGACGTTCGACATGGTATTGATACAGATCGAAGAAGCGCAGGAGGAGCTGATCACCCTCGAGGTTTTCGTACCCGAGGACGCCTCATCCGGCAGTTACTCCATCACTGTTGTGATCGAAGCTGAAGCCGCCATGGATGGAAATGAGACATTTGTCCAGGATTACACCCTGTTCGTCGTCGTGGATGCAGGTGGCGTGTTCGGGCTCGGTTCATGGTCGTGGTACATTCTGTTCATCATAATAGCAGCATTGATAGGGTTGGGCGTATGGAAGAGAGAACTGCTCGTATCAAAATTCCGGCGTCGTACCAAAAAATAATGGACCGATAGGTCTGCATCCGCTTACCTCTCTGCGATACGAGCCGTCCCATATCCGACCCCTAATCCGTAACTCAGCCCCAGTCCACCGCCACCTCGTCGATATAATCCTCGAACTCCTCCCTGGCTCCTACGAACACGTTCGCCTTCTCCTTGAGCTTGAACTTCCTGCCGTCAAGGGCTCTGATCCCCATGGTGGAGAACGACACCTGGTTCTGCCCCAGGCTCTGGAACCTGATCTTCATCTTCACCTTCGCCTCGTCACGACCCCGTATCTCCGGCACCTTCCTGAAGCCCTTCTGATCCACAACACCGTCCATCTTCATCCCCACGTCCCGTATGTTCGGATTGCTGTTGTTCACCAGTGTGATCTCCGCCGGCACCCAGTCCTCCACCCTGACGTGCTGCTTTAAAAGGCGTATGCTGACGTCCACGTCCAGCTCCTTCGCCTCCATCTCCTTGAAGAACTGTTCTATCTGCCCCACGTCCCGTTTCATGTCCACGGTGTTGCCCTTGTCGTAGGCCTTGAACGCCTTCTCCATGAAGCTCTTGGTCTCCTCCGGCACGATGCACACGTTCTCGAATGCCGAGAGCCTCTGCTTGAGGATGTCCAGCTCCTTGCGCCCCTCCTGCTTCTCCATCTGTATCCTCATATGCCTCGCCCGCGCCCTGGACATGGCGGAGTATGTGGCGGATATGTACTCCTGTATCTGCTTGTAGTCCTCGATGGTATTCGCCTCTTCCATCTTCTCGATTATCTTTTCCACCAGATTCTCCGCATCCGTCATGTCTATGCCCTGGGCCTTGTCGCCCTGCAGTTCCTGGTTGAGGGCCATGAGCGAGTCGCGGACGTTCTTGTACATGTTCTCCATGTTGGAGCGCTCCCTCCACTCGATCTCGTCCTTCATTATGTCCAGTTCCATCTCCGCCTGCCGGGCGTATTCCTCCGCCATTCTGAAGTCGGAGTCCATGAGCATCCGGTTGGCCTCGGACAGAATGCTCTCCGCCTGGTAAACGTTGACGCCCAGGTTCTTCGCGTGAAAGATATGGGATGATACCTTCTCCACCTTGCCGAGGGTCGACTGGTACTCCTTGATGTTGGACTCCACCATGGGCCCCGCCTTCTTTGCCAGATCGATGGCGGTGAGGAAATCGGCGTTGTAGAGGGCATATTCCGCCTGGGACAGCGTCTCCTGGACTATGGAGAATTCTATATCCGGCTGTAACGATATCTCGTAGTACGCATCCTGTATGATCTTGTTGACGTATTCGGTCTGGGCCTCGTCCAGGTGCTTCGTGAGTTCCTCCATCTCCCTGTACGCATCGTTCATCTCGCTTTTGGCGATGTGATCCCGGATGACCTCGATGATCTTCGGCATCTTCTCGTTCTCTATCTCCACCTTCTTGCACTGCTCGTACCGCTTCACGAGATCGTCCAGGTAGGTGTTGATCTGCTCGAACTTCTGGCGGATGTTCTCCGTCTGGGTCCAGGCCTCGGAAGCGAAGAGCATTGCCGTCTTCAGGTCATGCTCCTTCATCTTGTTCCTGAGAGCCACCAGCACCCGCAGCGGATCGCTCATGTCCAGACCCGTCTTGGAATATTTCTCGATGTTGTCCAGTGTCTGATCCACGATGGCGATTATCTCCTGTACCTTCAGGTCCGCATTGTAGGCTTTCGCCTTGGCCGAGCTCAACAGGTTCGCCACCTGCGAGTAGTCGGTTATACCCTTGCACCGGGAAAATTTCGTCCTGGCCTCTTCCAGTGTCAGCAGGGCCTCCGATACGTCCACGCCGTCCAGAGACAGCGTATTGACGTAGTTCCCCACCTCGGCCAGCTCGTGCTCGAGGTATTCCTTGAACTTCTTTGCCTTTATGAGAAGCTCCATGCTCTCGTAGACCTTCTCACGGAATTCGTCGCTGTTGTCCATGGCGAACTACCTCATTTTCAGGCGGATACCGAACTTGTCACCCACTTCCTGAAGGACCCCCTTCGCCTCCTCGGCACCAACGCCGCTCCTGTCGGCGTCCTCGACCATACCGTCCAATTTTCGAAGTACCTTCTTGCGCCGCCCCTTTTTCATGCGGAATGATACGATCACATATATAAGCACTAGGAGCGGGGCTGCTATGGCGGCTATGAGAAGAGTACCCTGAGTGGACATCCTCGAGACCTCGACATCCGCGTTCAGTTCCGATCCCCCGGAAACCAGCAGGTCCTTTCCCTTTCCCAGTATGTCCACGGAGATGTTATGTTCCCCGCTCTCTGCCTCCCAGCTGAAGTTTATGGTCTTCCTGTCCCCGGGTATCAGGTGGAACAGCACCGCCCTGTCCACCACCTCCCCGTCAACCAGAAGCTTCATGGTGATGTTCTCGGCCCCCGCTGTCCCGTCATTGGATATTTCCACGGATATCACCACCGTATCGCCCTCCCAAATGTCCCCTGTGGGGATCGATACCTTGACGGAGATGAGGGGTGATGTAACGTTGATCTCCATGGTATCGGGTGGGGACCAGGCTCCGTCATTATCCATCACCTTCAGCTCGATGATATGAAGGCCCAGGGAGAGGTTGCTCCGGGGGGAAAGATCCAGGTGGGAACCGTTGCCAAGATATCCATCCACCGAGGAGGTCCAACGATATTCGTCTATCTCACCATCCCTGTCATCTCCCCGTCCGGAAAGTTTCATGTTCCCGCCGCCACGTTCCATCTCCCTGGTTCGAGGATCGATGAAGGCCCGGGGTATGTCATTCATCTCGCGTACGTGCAACGTCAGGGTGAAATCGGCCCTCTCACCTTGGGAGTCCAGGGCGGACACGGTGATATCCGCCTTTCCCGCCCAATCGCTTTTCGGCCTCAATCTGAGAGAATTGTTCGAAAGGACCGCAGCCTCTATGTTCCCGTTCTTCGAACTCGCCAGGTAGAGAAGGGTTTCATCGTCAGTATCGGTAAACAGGGCCACCAGGCCCAGGTGAACCTCCCCATCCTCATCCACCGCGAGAGTATCCACCGGTGACGTGACAACGGGTGGATCGTTCACAGAGGTCACGACGAATCGGACCACGTGAACAGCCCTCTTCTCCCCGTCGAAGGCGGTTATGCTCACGTTCTCCACCCCGAACCAGTTCGATTCGCTGGACACGTTGAACTTCGAGGGGCCCAGGGTCTCGATCAGTATATGTGTGTGATTGGAGAATTCTATCTCCAGGACATCGCCGTCCACATCCCGGAATAACTCATTGGTCCTGAGCGGGTAAGGTGTCTCATTATCCTCGCTCATGTACACCACGCTCGGTGCGTCATCGAGTATCTCCGGTACGTCGTTGACCTCCGTCCATTCCAGCTCGAACTCCTCCTCGACGAAATCCCCGTCCTTGTCGGTCAGGCGGACCAGGATAGTACTGTTGCCGTGATAGTTCTCATCAGGCACGAAGACGAAGAGTCCATTGTTCCCGGGCTCCGACACCCTCGCTATGGACTCCTCCTCGTACTCCCTCAGGGACCAGCTGACCCGTTCGGGGTCGTTTCCGTCCTCCCGGTCACTTCCCTTTCCGCTGAAGTTCACCGTGATGGGTTCGTCCTCCCTTGCGGAGAACGTATCGGAACCGTTTATCACCGGATAGTTGTTTGCGGCCTTGAAGGCACCCAGTTTCCAGACGGATACGTATCCTCCCGGATTGGAGTATCGCAGCCTCAGGTTGAATATGGTACCGATGGGTGCGTTCAGGTCAGGTTCGTGGGAGGAGAACCAGTAGCCCTCATCGTCATCGTCAAAGTACTCCATGGGCAGGTCGTTCCACGGCTCGTGGCTCTCGCCCTGCTGGATCTGCAGGGTCATACCCAGGCCCTGCTCGCCGAATATGACGTCCGTAAGGTTCATGGTCAGGGATATGGTCCTTCCCCGGAAGGCGATGTTGGGATAGGTGAAGTCCAGGAGCTTCGGGTAGATGACCTCTATGGAGGAGGACACCGCAAGGCCCCGGTTACCGGCGACGTCCTCGGCCCAGACGAAAACGTTCAGTGCTCCCTCCGACGCCGCCAGGGTGTGGTTCGTACCCTCCACCCATATACCTCTATCGCTTCCGCTCCCGTTGGAATAGGATATGTAATATCCCTTTATTCCGGACGTCGGCTCAAGGTCTGTAAAGCCGCTCCAGTTCACGTACAGAGTCCTGTCCGAGCAGTATTCCGACCCGTTCTCTATGCTGATGTTCGCAGCCGAGCGTGACGGTGCCGTGAGATCTATGAATATGTCGTCAGAGACTGCACTGCCTATGTTGAAGGAGTAATCCTGGGCCCAGATGTAGACGTTTTTGGGTCCCTCGCCGTTCACGGTAAGCCAGTCGCTTGCCTGGCCGCCCCACAGGTAGGAGGAGGCGATTATTGCCTCCTGGATGTGAGCTGAGCTCCACTTGGCGGTGACCCGCCCCGGTCCGCCCATCTCGTTGTAGTGCATCTCGAACCTGTGGAATCCCCGCGTGAGATATATGCTGGTGGTGAACTC
>CAYRFL010000085.1:0-11688 GCA_964423515.1 uncultured archaeon | reverse complement strand
CCGTTTGTGGTCCCCTCGTTGTTATCCTCGCTGAAATAATATCCCGCTATGCCCCTGTAGTTGTAGTTCTCGTCGGAAAAGCCCGCCCAGTTGAGCTGGACGCGAGAGCGGTTCCAGTAGACGGCGCCGTTCTGAAGCGTCAGCGTACCCGGCTGCGGGTCGCCCAGATCGACTATGATGGCGGAATGAAGGACACGGTTCTGTATGTTGCCGGCCCGATCCACGCCCCATATATAGATGTGAGTATAGCCTGGATTGGTCACCTTTATGGTCCCTACGCTACTGGCAAGGAAATTTCCGTTGTCAGTACCACTGTTGTTGGTGTTGGCATAATAATACCCCAGGATCCCCGACTGGTCCGCTCCCACGTCGGCTATCCCGGTCAGATTGTAATGCACATAGGGATCGTTGGTATACTTGCTGCCGTTCTCCAGGACCAGCCAGGAATTGCCCTGGAACGTCGGCCTCACGGTGTCTATGCTTATGGTGTCGGAGACGGCGGCGCTGTAATGGCCGTATATGTCCCTAGCCCATACGTATACGGTGACGTCCCTCTGGATCGGGGCGTTCAATATGTCTGCATGGAACTGGGTGGTGGTGTTCCCATCCGCCTCTCCGCTCTCGTCAATGAATGAATAATAGAACCTCTCCAGGTTCGGGTCCTGAAAGCCCCCCCACGTCAGGTTGAGCGTCCTCCTGTTCGTCCAATCGTCCCCGTCGTTTATGAGCAGCCAGGCTCCCGATATGTCCGGTGCGAAGTTGTCGAGATATACGGTATCCTCCACCGCCGTGCCGATGTTACCGGCGTTGTCCACGGCCCACACGTATATGGTGGCATTTCCCCATACGGGAGACGTGACGGTTGCGGAGTTGCCGGTGGTGTAGGTTCCCCTGTCGCTGCCGCTGTTGTTGGTGAGATTGTAGTAATAGCCCTTTATGCCCGCGCCGCCCGGATCGGTGAAGTTCGCCCATTCAAAATCGAATGTATCGACACCGAGGTTCTCGGCCCCGTTCTCGATATCCACGCTGGCCAGGGAACTGTCAGGTTCCAGGAGGTCCACGTTGACGGTGTATCTGGATGATGCGGTCGGTCCGTTGGTGATGTTGTCCTCCGCCCTCCACTCTATGTAGTTGCTGCTGCCAGCCGCGAATTCCACGTTGGCCGAGGCGGTTACCTGCTGCTGGGCCTCTCCCACGTTGCCCGCATTGGTCCACGCGCTCAGACTGCCGTTGTAATATCTGTACTCGATGGTGCCGGGAACCACGCCGGAGGTATTGTCGCAGACGTCGATGTTGAATATCACCGCCGTATCGTTGACCCACTGGCTCGGTGAGGGCGACGGATTCTCGAAGTACACGTCCTCTGTGTCCACCAGGATGGGATCCGAGGCCGCCGGCCCGCGGTTCCCCGCCATGTCCTCCGCCCAGACGTACACGAACACCTGTCCTTCCGAGGCACCCGACAGTTGTCCGGGGCTTCCGTAATCCTGTATCCCGTTTGCAGACCCTCCACCGTTCTGGAACGAGAAATAATAGAAATCGATGCCGGATGGCACGGCGCCCGTGTCCACGAAGTTCTGCCATGTGAATGTCAGGCTCGATACGTTGGTGGCCACGTCTCCGCCGTTCACCTCCACCTCGTTGCCGCCGAAGAAGACCGGTGGTGATGCATCGTATATGATGGAATCGCTTCCCGCATTGCCGATGTTGCCCACCTCGTCCTCGGCCCAGACGTACAGCGTATGCGTACCCTCGGAAAGGCTCAATTCCTCTATGGCGGTCCTGTTTCCCGCCGTGAAGTTATTGTCCTCCTTCCCCTCATCATTGACGTACGAGAAATAGAACAATTTCAATCCCGAGCCCACGTCGGTGACGTTTTCCCATTCGGCGAAGAACTCCCTGTCGTCGTCGGCCTGGGTCCTGTTATCGGAGTACGAATCCGCATGGAGCACCAGGTTCTGGGGTACCGGTGGAACGTCACCGTCCACCTTCAGTGTGAAGTACTGGTCAGCGGGGCCGTTTCCGTCCCTCCCCTCGGGCAGCACGTTTACAGATATCGTATGAATGTTCTCCACGTCTGTCACAGCGGAGGCGGTCAGCTCCACGGAGAAGGCCGCGCCCGACGAAGTTCCGTTGTACCAGCTCTGGCCCGTATCATTGGTGACTGAGATGTTGAAATGCTCGTTTGCCGGATATCTCTGGGTGAACCCGGCATAGCTCACAGTCTGTCCCGTGAAGGTCGCATTCTCCGACGCCTGCACCCAGTCGCCGCTGTCGAGGGCGCCCTGTATGCCTCCGCTCACCGAAAGGGTGCCGGTAAGTTCCAGGTCGTTCTCCACCCTGAACACGTTCTGGTACAGTGTACTGTTCATCTCACCGGCCGCATCCGTTACGTTCACCCTCACCTCGCAGTCGTCCTCGTCGGGGAAGCTCCAGTTGAAATCCAGCTGGAAGTTCATGTAGGTGATGTTGGTGTCGATATCGCCCCAGTCGTCGTTGCCGGAAGACAGTGTCACATGGTCGTCCGGGTCGCAGCCCGAAAGCTCGTAGAAGTTGGGTTGGGTATCCCGCTGCCAGCACAGAGTGATGTTCTCGTCGTCCGGCTCGATGGTCACGTTCACGTACTTGATATCTCCCGATCCGTCCGTGTCGTTTATGGTGGCGTTGAAGGTATAGGATCTGTATCGGGAAAGGCAGACGCCTCCGGTCTCGCCGTCCACGAGGGTCAAGCTCAGGATATCGGGCTTGGCCATGCCGGGAAATGGAGCTCCCTTCCCATCCATATCCGCAGCGGCGGTCCAGGGCATCGAAGATAGTAAAAAGGATGCCAGAACGATCACTGTGAGAAAGCATCTTTTGTTCATGTATTTCACCAAGATTCCCGACTATCCCTTCCGATGAGTTCGACATCGCTCGACAGGTCCTCTATTTCATCGCACATTTGTGCCTATTTTCAGAGGAATCCTACATATATAAGGTATGATATTTATTTATTTTCAAACAATATCCGTCACCCCTAAGGGTATTGGCACACAGACTGAAATACACCCGGGTTCTGCCAGAAGCGGCGATTTTCCCGCAGGTCCAAAACTATTTATGACGAGAAGTTATTAACTGATGTGAATCGTATTTTCTGTGAATACAGAGGTTTACTATCCATGCCTGGCGGTCTTTTCGAGAGGAAGACGGATGATAACCGGGGTCGGGGAGATGAGGAGACGGTGGAAGAATTGGATTCAACGTCCGGAATTGCGCAGGACGATGGGGATTCCGCCAAAAGGATGGTCCGGGGCAGGGAGAGCGCAAAGCTCACGAAGGCCAGGTTGAGAGAGATCAACAAGGGAAAGAAGAAAAGGAAGGGTAAGAAGGAAAAGGGATGTCCGAAAAAGGGTGGAGACGCGAGGGAAGAATCGGAGGAGCCTGCGGGTAAAGAACTTGCGGTTCAAAAATTCCACAGGGGCTTCTTCTCAGCTCTTCTATGGTGGCTTATTCTCTTTCCGATCATACTGATCCCCATTTTTGGCTTCATTCTGGCATTCTCCCTTGTCCCCTTCGTGGCGGGAAGGATGGGAAGCCGATGGGTGGAGAAGAAGTATGCTGTCGAGATCGCCTTTCTGGCCGCCTTCTTCGTCACCTTGGCCCAGATCTGGATACTGTACGCCGGCCTGCAATCCTTTGCCGCCGGCACGGTGAACGAGGTATCCACCGGGGGAAGCGAGTTCTTCGTTATCGCCCTGGGCTCGGTGTGCAATCTCGCCTTTGCCATCCTCGGGGGAGCATCCGGCAAGAAAAAGCATTTCAAACAGCCGGAGGGACTACCTGCCTGAATTTTTTGGGATCGAGATACCTTTCATAAATGGTTGAATCGCTCGGAGATTATTACCCAAACTTATTTAACGGAACGTAATTTGTGCACTATTCTCCGCCGGCAGCGGCGGATGGCAGGTTACTTACATCCACGTGATAACATGGGCACGGAAAAGGATAAGCTGAACAACCAGGAGAAGAATGTGCTCCTGTCCCTGGCGGAACTGGGAAGGGCCACTCCCGAAGAACTGGTTGAAAATGGTGGGTTCAACCGGCTGGTGGAGGTTATGAACGCCTCCTCCTGGCTGCAGATGAAGGGTATGGTGGTCATGGAGGAGACCATGGACGAGACGGTTTCCCTGGCCAAGAAGAGCTCTGCGGCACGGGATCTTCCCGAAAGGACCGGAATCAAGTACCTGAAGAAGATGAAGGGGATCGCCTCAATGGAGGATTTCAACCGCGATTCTGGCCTTGGCAGCGGTGTTAGCTCTATAGCCATCGGGTGGATGAGGCGGAAGGGATGGGTGGATATTTCCAGACAGGGGAGCGACACGTATCTCAAGCTCACCGACGACGGCCGCCGAGCCCTGTCGAAGAAGGGAGACGACGAACTGCTGATAAGGCGGTTGATGGACTACGACGAACTTCCGGTGGAGGATGTTGACGGACGGGCTCTCGGCATGCTCCTCAGAAGAAAGGACCTCGTTGTGAAGAGGGAGAAGATAACCCGATTCGTATCCATCACGGAAAAGGGCAGGGATATCGTCGAAGAGGGGTTGGTGTTGCGAAAGCAGGTGGGACCGTTGACACCCGAGCTGCTCCAGAGCGGCGAATGGGGGCAGGTGGAGCTGCGGCCCTATGACATTCATGCCTTTGCCCCGGCCGTCTACGGGGGACGCGTACATCCCCTGTCCCGGCTCATCGATCAGATCCGCGATATCTTCCTCAATATGGGTTTCACCGAGATATGGGGTAATTACGTTGAGCCAGCGTTCTGGAATATGGACGCCCTGTTCATCCCCCAGGATCATCCGGCCCGGGACATGCAGGACACGTTCTACCTGAGGCATCCGGAGAAGTTGGACATGCCGGGCCGGGAACTGATAGACGGGGTTCGGGAGATCCAGACCGACGGAGGGGACACGGGCTCCACGGGATGGGGAGGTGAGTGGTCCGAGGACATGGCCAAGAAGCCTCTTCTGAGGACCCATACCACCGTGAACACAATAAGATACCTGTCCGAGAACAACAGGCCGCCCATAAAGGTGTTCTCCATAGAGCCGGTCTTCCGCAAGGAGACCATAGACCGCACGCATCTTCCCGTGTTTCACCAGGTGGAGGGCATCGTGGTGGAGAAGGATTCTTCCTTCAGGATGCTCATCGGCATTCTCGAGGAGTTCTACAGGCGCATGGGATTCGAGGAGATACGTCTGCGCCCGGCCTATTATCCGTACACCGAGCCCAGCATGGACGTGGAGGTCAAGTTCAGGGGAAGCTGGATGGAGCTCGGCGGCAGCGGTATATTCCGTCCCGAGGTGGTGGCTCCCTTCGACGTCAAGGAACCGGTTCTGGCATGGGGCCTGGGCCTGGAGAGGCTCGCCATGCACAGGTTCGGGCTCGATGACATACGGCAGCTCTACATAAGCGATCTGGAATGGTTGAAGAAGAGCCCCGTTCAGGTAAGGAACGGATGAGGCAGAGGTTGGGATTGATCCAACTCACTAAATGAGAGGTAGACAGACTCTCTTCTACAGGAGGGCCTGATAGCCGGGGCGGGGAGTTGTGGCGGCGTAGGCGCATATCCGTAGGAAAACGCAGGTTTTCGAGGATTCAGGTGTGCCCGAAGGTTACACCCGTAGAAAATCACCGATTTTCGAGGGTGCAGTTGCATCTTGATGCAACGGAGTGAAACGGGCACCGGAGCGAAGCGGGAACAGGCCCGACACCGTATTAATAAAATGATGAATATTATGTGACTGGAGATCTCCCCTGGTCGGCAAATGCCGACCCTGCGGCCAACGGCCGCTTCTTTTTATGCATTTTGTGTATTCGTAAAAGGCCCCGTATGCGCCTACACCACCCCTTATCCGCCCCCCGGCTACCGGGTCCTTTTACGGGAAGAGAATCTATCTAACGAATGTAATAATACACATAAAAAACCGGAATAAACCTTCTCTCATCCATATTTGCCCCACTCACAAAACCACCTGAAAGAGCACGATCAGCACTCCCAGGATCATCATCGCAGCGGAGGCCATCGTCTTGAACACGTTCAACCTCCTGAGGGTGTCCATCCGTTTCGAGAGGGCGGCCGCCGCCATGCATAGTACGGATAATGGTATCGCCAGTCCCAGCGAGAACAGGGCCATGCCCGCGGCCCCCAGGGCTGCCGAACCTAATGCCGTCGATCCGTGAAGCGCGGCGCCCCCGGAAACGGCCGTCCCCTCCAGTATCGCGACCTCCGCCATGCAGCCCAGCCCCATTCCCCATCCCAGAAGCATCACCGCGCAGCTCTCCTTCCACCGCTTGGGGACATTGCCGGGATCGAGGATGCGCGAGAACAGGCCGCCCTTTTTTCCTTTTTTCGCCTTTTCCATCCTTCCGCATACATCCGCCACACACTCCTCCGGTCTTGCCTTTCCTTCCCTGAAATCGCTCCTCTCGTCGATGGCCTTGGCAAACAGGTAGAATCCCATTGCCGTCAGGATCACGCCGAATGCAATGTAGACGATGCTGTGCATGGTGGTGGACAGGGAGTTCAGATAGGACAACGACGCTGCACCGTGCGCAAGGAAACCAACGAGGGCTCCCAGCAGGATCAGAAGAAGGCTTCGCGGTAGGCTGAACAGTATTGAAAGGCGCAGAGCCTCCAGAGGCGATTTCCTCTTGATCACCACGTAGGAAAGCAGCCCGGGTCCGCAAACGGCCACACACACGGCGGCACCGCGCACCAGACCCAGCAGAAGTACCGACAGCAGCAGAAGGGGAACTTCCATGCCCGTGTGATGTAGATACGACTAATTAACAGTTGGGTAGGGCGGGCCCATGGACTCTTTCTCCGCTAAATCACTTGAAGAAAAAACCGGGGGCGGTTGAGGCAGAAGCCCCCGGATCAGATTCTATAATTCACCGACAGGGATTCTACATCATCCCCGGTGGCATTCCGCCTGCACCATCTGGCATGGGCGGGGCCTTCATCTCCCTGGCGGCGATGACATCGTCTATTCTGAGGATCATCACTGCCGCCTCTGTGGCCGACGTTATGGCCTGCTCCCCGACCTTCAGGGGCTCTATGACCTTGGTTTCGAGCATGTCGATGATGTTGCCGTCGTAGACGTTGAGCCCGGCGTACATCTTGCCGTTCTTGTGGGCCTTTCGAAGCTCGATAAGGGTGTTGATGGGATCCAACCCGGCGTTCTCCGCAAGGGTGCGGGGAATTACCTCGATGGCATGGGCGAACTGCTCGATGGCCATCTGCTCACGACCGCCTACCGTTGCGGCATAGTCCTTCAGTCCCTGTGATATCTCCATTGCGGCGGAGCCGCCCCCGGCGGTTATCTTGCCCTGCATCACGGCGGTTGAGATGACGCCCAGCGCATCCTGGAAAGCTCTTTCCAGTTCATCCACCACGTGTTCCGTGGCACCGCGGATGAGCACGGAAACCGCCTTTGGATTGAGGCAGCCGGTGACGAAGGTCATCCTATCGTCGGAGACCTTTCTCTCCTCCACGATCTCGGCGTAGCCCAGGTCGTCAGCGGACAGGTCGTCGATGTTGGTAACTATCTTTGCGCCGGTGGCCTTGGCGAGCTTCTCCATGTCGGACTTCTTGGCGCGCCTTATCGCGAACACCCCTTCCTTGGCGAGGTAATGCTGGGCCAGGTCGTCTATCCCCTTCTGGCATATGATCACGTCCGCCCCGGTGTCCTTCACGTTGGATACGTATTTCTTGAGCAGCTTCTCCTCCTGGTCGAGGAATTCCTGAAGCTGCCTTGGATCCCTTATGGATATCTTTGCATCCACCTCGGTCTTCTTCACCTCGAAGGCGGAGTTGATGAGAGCCACCTTTGCGTCCTTCAATTTCTTCGGCATACCGGAGTGTACCCTCTCCTTGTCGATTATGATGCCCTGGATAAGTTCGCTGTCGCGGGCCATGGCTCCCTGCTTCTTCTCGACCTTGATGTTGTCGAGGTCCACATCCATATGATCCTCGTCCTCCTCCGACACCGTCACAACGGCCCTCATTGCCAGGTCTGCGAGCTGGTCCTTTATGACCTCGGCGTTCTTCCCGGTCATTGCGGTCTTGGCCAGGTCAAGGAGACGTTCCTCGTCCTTTCTGCCGATGGATACCGCTATGCCGTTCAGGATCTCCACTGCCTTGTCGGCTGCCAGCCGATAGCCGCTGGTTATCAGCGTGGGATGCACGTTCTGCTCCACCAGCTCCTCCGCCTTCTTCAGCAGTTCGCCTGCCACTATGACGGCGGTTGTGGTGCCGTCCCCGCATTCCTCGTCCAGGGTCTTGGCCACCTCAATGATCATCTTCGCAGCCGGATGCTCCACGTCGATCTCCTTGAGGATGGTGACGCCGTCGTTGGTTATCACAACGTCCCCCATGGAGTCCACCAACATCTTGTCCATGCCCTTGGGCCCAAGGGTGGAGCGCACTGCCTCCGATACGGCCTTTGCGGCCTTGATGTTGTTGCTCTGGGCATCTCTGCCCGATTCTCTTCTCGTTCCCTCTTTCAATAATATTATAGGTTGTCCACCCATCATAGTAATCACCGCGGGAAATATGTTAGAACTTCTATATAAGCCTTGTTGCGTTGGTGATTGTGGTTAGGAGAAGGTGAGGGGTTGGTCATAAGTGGTATTTGCGGTGGATGAGTTCTCTTCAACAGGAGGGCTCGATTGTCGACCTTCTATATCGTCGTCGCCTCTTTTACCTTTGTGTTTTTATTTTTTAGCGGGCTCGTTCCCGCTTCGCTCCGTGGTATCAAATGATACCACTGAACCCGTAGATTTCTGAAGAAATCGAGGGTGTAGCAGAGCCCATGGGGATCTGCGGAGAGAAGCGGACATCCTCGAAAACCTGCGGTTTCCTACGGATATACGCGTACACCGCCCCAACTCCCCACCCCCGCTACCGAGCCCGCTTTAGTTGTTGGGGCATGGTTGAATAGGTTAAAATGAAGTACATCAGCCATTCCCGAACTTCTTCTTGTTTATCTCGAGGCTCTTCAGGACCGGCATGGGCCTGCCCGCCAGGAACGATATCGCCGCCCCGCCTCCCGTTGATATGTGGTCGATGCCCTCCCGCAGCCCGTACCTGTCGATGACCGTGGTGGTCTCCCCACCTCCCATCACCGTGAATATCTCCTTTTCGGCGGCTGCCTCGAATATCTTCCTCGTACCGTAGGAAAAATCGTCCTCCTCGAACACTCCCGCCGGGCCGTTGAGCACCACTGCTTTCGAGGTCCTGATCTCCTCGCAGAAGAACTGGATGGTGTTGTGGCCCAGGTCCTTTATCAGCTTGTCCGTGGACTCGTCGATGAATATGTCCTTCCTCCCGCCCCCGTCGTCCACCGCAACGTCATCCGGCATGAATACCCTGTACGGATACTTGTACAGAAGCCCCTTCGCCATTTCGACGTACCGGTCCAGGTCCTTCACCTTGCTTTTCAGCACCCGTATGTTCTTCACGCCCAGGTCGATGTTGTTGGCCAGGAGGAATACGTTGGCCACCAGGCCCGTGACCAGAAGCTTGTCCATCTTGTCGTCCGCCAGGAGATTCCTCGCCACCTCTATGGAATCGTCTACCTTCACCCCTCCGAGAACGGCGGTCATGGGTCTTCTCTCTCCCGATAAAATGCTCCCGAGAGCCGCCATCTCCCTCTCCACCAGTCTCCCCGCCGCCGATGGTATCGCCGCCGTAAAACCGTTGAGCGACGGCTGGCTCCTGTGAACGGCCGCGAAGGCTTCGAACACGAATATATCGCACAGCGGGGCAAGGTTCTTGACTATGTACGTGCTGCCCATCAGATGCGGAGGCCTGTTAGCGAAAGCGTTCTCCTCGGCATACAGGCGCGCGTTCTCCAGCAGCACTATGTCCCCCGCCTTCATTCCCTCCACCGCCTTTCTTGCCTCGCTGCCAATTAGGTCCTCCACGTATCCCACCTTCCTTCCCAGGACCTCCTCGAGCACATCCCTGTGGGGCGCCAGCTTGATACAGTCCGGGCTGCCGGTCCTGGACTGGTGGGCGAGAAGCACCACCTTGCTGTCCTTCAGTTCATCCAGGGTGGCCGTTATCCGGTGAAATCTCTCCCGGCCCATTATCTCAATCTTGTCGAGATCGATGGTGGAATTGATATCAATGCGTACGAGGACTGTCTTGTCCTTGAATTCGAAATCGTCCATGGTGTAAAAATCGTATTTCATACGGTGACCTCCGCTGTGAATTTTCCTTTCGGGGATGGCTCCGCTGATGATTTTGATCATGTTATATTAATATGTCCGAAAAAAGGCGGTGTTGCCGTATTCCACCGGTCCAACCGGACCAACTGGACCAATCGGGCTCACCGTCGTTTGCTCAGAACTCCCTCGATGAGGCTACGAACAGCAGAACCCCTGCGAAGGAAACGATGGATGCAAGGAAGAAGAATCCCCCCGAGGCAATGCCTGCGAGGCCCAGGACGAATGTGGGGAAGAACCTCTTCGAATATATCGTGGAGACGCCCGCCGCAAGAGCGCATACGGATGCTGCGACCACTATGCCAAAGAAGGAGTTGAAGGACCGTTCCTCGCCATGGGATGTGGTGGTCATGTCGGTAACATCGCTCCCCGTTCCGGGCTTTAGCTGAAAGTTGATGTTGGAGCCGGCCCGGTTGCCGATAAATGTTATCTTCTTGGATTGCGTCGTGAATCCCTTCTTCCTGGCCGTAATGGTATGGCTTCCCTCGCCGATATTCGCGAAATAGTAATGTCCCTCCGCGTTCGTCTCCGTGGTCCTTCCCTCGCCCTTTATCACGATCTCCACTCCTTCGAGGACGGTCCTGTTCTCATCGGCGACGAACACGGTTCCCATGATGTTGACGTAATCCCTATCACCGCTCCCTCCGGGATCGCCCGGTGCTTCGGAATAGAGGGGAATGGCCGTTAGATACAACATCCCGATGAGGAACGCTGTGAAGAACAGCCCGGCGGAGAATGCTCTGATTCGCTTTCTTCTCTCCCGGAGTATCCGTTTCAGGACATCCCTACGTCCTTCGATCGTCTTCCCTTCGGGGATGGCCTCGACTTCCTCGTAGATGTCGGTATCATCCGTATCCGCACTTCCTCGCTCGGACCTTTTCGGAACCTTGGAAATACCCGACGGTCGAGTGTTCCCGCTATCCTCTCTGCTCCGCACCTGGTCCGGCTCCATCATGACGGGAGAACGCTCGGGAAACACCTCCATGGTGATGGCATGGGATGCGGGTGCACCGTCTGTATGCCTCCGGAAACTCTTTCGTACCTTCCTCCGCTTCCTCCTTCTCTTCCTCGTGTGAGCTTCCGGATCCCGCCGTTCGACCCTTGCCAGGGCCCTCTCCGGTTCGATCTCTGCGTCCCGGTCCTCATGTGTATCGAGGGTCAGGCAGATGTCCTTTTCACAGCTGCTGCAGCTTATGAGAAAGCGACCGCCGGAGCTGTCCTTTGGCATCAACGCCTGGACTGTGGAATCGCAGAAAGGACAGGTAGCGGTGATCCTGCTCATTGGACGTTCGATTCCCCTGGATTTATATATAATTATTGGTCGAGAACTCCCTTCAAAGTTATGATATGATTAGAAAGATATGTGTTATCCCGAATTACTTTCACCCCCCTCTTACGCCTGCGGTATTTTCTCTT
>CAYRFL010000084.1:0-18307 GCA_964423515.1 uncultured archaeon | reverse complement strand
GAGCCACACACCCAGGAACGGTCCGGCAAAGGCACCTGCTGCGAGCCTCTTTAGTGCGGGACGATCCCGGGCCCCCTTCGTCACCTTCCCCAGCCTTCCGCTGAAGATGACGACGAGCCATATGAAAAGGGCGGCAACCAGCATCCTCAAGAAGGTCACCGACAGCGAATGCAATGCGACGCCTGAATTGCCAGCATACATGCCGTATTTCGAGACCACCAGGCCCGTTCCCTGACCCGCTGCCCCGCCAAGACCCAGGGCGATCCCAAGGATCTTCCGCTTCCTCGATAGTCTTCTCTCCGATTCGCCGCCGTCCCGTTCGGCCACCACCATCATGACACCTGTGAGCGTTATCGCCATTCCGATGATGGCCCATATGCCCAGAATCTCGCGCAGGAAAATGAAACCGAAGACGGTGGAGAACACTGGAGCAAGTGACATCAACAGCACGCCCTTCCTCGGTCCCAGTATGACCAGCGTTCCGAAATATCCAAAATCTCCCAGTCCCAGACCGATAATGCCGCTAAGGCCGAGGTAGAACCAGTGAACACCCTCGAGGGAGGGGACGATCGTGCCCAGAATAACCACATGGGCCACAGCAAGGAAACCCAGGGCTATGATTATGCGAAGGGAGTTGACGGAGAATGCCCCTATCCTCCTCCCGGCGGAGGCGAACAGGATGGAACAGGTGGTCCACATGAGGGATGTTCCCACCGCTGCGAACTCACCAATCATGATCCCATCCAAGGTATCACCCGTGCTTTGCTGATCCACCGACATTTTTCGAAAGAGGAAACGGGAGCTTCCCCCGATAAAGGAGAAAACAGTTGTGCTAGATGGGCGGCATCCAACGACCTCGGTTCTTTTCAGGACGGGGGTGAAGCCCTGACGACCCATTCATACTCGAAATCCATCCAAGGGCCGGCTCCCGGTAAAGACCGATAAATTATAAGAACCTACCTTGAGGGAGAGCGGGGGCTATTAAGGGTGAAAGGAAATGTGCGGAAAGGTGAGATACCCCGTGAGCATACAATGGATGACGTTCTCCGAAAAACGGAAATCTACCAAACTTCATCGCAAAGTCTATAATCCAATTGATTCCTATCATAAAGCGATACGACCGAAACAAGGAGGCATCATATGGAAATAACCCTTGATATGGAACTCAAGAAAGAGATCGGCATAGTGTTGGACTGGGAGGAGGTCGGAGGCAGGATCGAGGCGGACCGGGCAAAGGTTCCCGGCGGCTGGCTCGTGGTCGTGGGGGGCATCAGGGGCGGTGGAATAACCTTCGTTCCGGATGCGGAATATAAATGGAAGTGAAACGCCGGTCAATCCCATCAATACCGAAAATGGACGCTGCTACGCGCTGAAAAGATCATTTGACCGGAGAGTGCTCCTTCCTCTTTCTTTCCTTTTCCAGTCTGGCCCCTGCACCTTCCTCCGTATCGCGCCTCAGGCGAAATATCAGGCTGTCAAGCTCCTCCACACAGGTTATCTCCTTTTTCAGGGAATGGATGAAACCCGCCCACAGTTCGTCGAAGACCTTGACGTCGAGGGATCGGAACTGCCGCCTCCACTCATTCAATAGCTGTCTACCCTTCCGGTCCCAGTCCGGAAGCAGAATAACAGAATCGGTCCCCTTGCTGACCATCTCGGTAAAGTTCACAATGCTGCGGCCCTGGTTGAACGAAATGATCTCGCCTTGAAGGCCTAGGTTCCGAAGTGCCCTGACATCGTTCCTGCCCTCTACTACTATCGGAGAAACCGAATTTCGTAGCCGGAGCTCCTCAATGAGCTTCTCCACCTCGGCCAGCAGATCGCTTTCGTACAAGGAATTCACCCACTCATTCAATCGGCAATTCTCTCGTCCCGCGCATTAATTGCTCCCATCATCCCATTCCTTCATCCACATCATCTCCTTAATCCCCTTCATTCTCCTTCATTCCCCTCCAATCCTCCCGTCATTCTCCTTCATTCCCCTCCAATCCTCCCGTCATTCTCTTTCATATCTCTCTTCGTCCCTACCCTTTTCTACTCTGTTCCTCCATCTTTGCCTCGATGATCGATATGGCTCTTTCAAGGGTTAGCCCATCCACGAAAACTGTCTTGTCCCTCGAGGTGATCCCCGACTCGATCTCTATCCGTGTTCCCGGAAAAAAAGATTCAAGAATGGACAGAAGAGCTCTATTGGCCTTCCCCCTTTCCGGAGGTGCCGGAACATCCACTATCAACCGATCCCTCCAAGGGTCATATCTCTTTACGGCTCCGACCCGGGATGAAGGTTGAACACGTATCATGATAAGCACACCCTCCCCTCTCCCGGTCACAGCCCTCCCGAGGTCCGATGGCTTCATCCGCTCGCCGGCCATTTTATCGAATCTAACCCTACAGGAAGTCCATGAATTCCCCGTGATCGAACTTCCTGACACCCTTCCCGTTCACAACGCATATGTCGAGGTTCTCCCTCTGAAAATCATCGTTAAGCTCTCCGAAGACCCGCAGGAGATGTTCGAAGGAGGCTCCGAGCGAATTGCTCTCGGTGAAATCCTCTTTCAATTCCGCAAGCAGCTCCTTGGCCCGGTCCGCACCTCTGCCGATGGCCGTGGCGTTGAACTCCTTGTACGCGCCGCTGGGATCCGTCTCGAAGATGTGGCAGCGATCATCCTCCATGCTGCAGAAGAGCATTGAAACGCCGAATGGGCGGGCCCCTCCGTACTGGGTCATGGATCTCTTCACGTTGCATATCCGGGTAACGAGGGTGTTTATGTCCAGGGGCTCGGAGTAAAGGACCATGTGATGGACCGATATCCTTCTGGCATAATCCACCAGGACCCTCGAATCCGCCACGAGTCCGGAGGATACGCAGCAGCACCTCGGATTGATGCAGTTTATCTTCTCCTTGGATGCCTTCTCCACCAGAGAAGAATGATACTGGCGGTCCGCCATAACCAGAATTCCACCATTGTATTTCACTGCGGCCGAGAGGGCCCCCCTTCTCACCGCCTCCCTGGCATATTCCACCTGCAGGATGCGCCCGTCCGGCGAGAACTGGGTTATGGTGGTATCGTACTGCATCTGCTCCTGGTGCATGCTATCAATCCCCTTGCGGCTCGGGTATCAGTATGTGGATAATTATACTTTTCGGCATTTGTTCGCTCACCGCTCGGACGAATGTGGCCGGACCTGTTTTATATATACCGAAAACGGGTAGATATTATTAAGCCGAATCCCAGCCCGAGCTACGATTTCTCTAACATCGTCAAGTTGCAAATCTATACATTTTCTAGAGCTTTGCACCGTTGAGAATATATACCCAAAGGTCGATAACATCCAACCACCCTAAAAACAGGGTCGACAATATAGAAGGGGACGTTCAATGCCGTTCGATTCCAGCGAGGAGATATTGGAGGAGATGGAACGGGAGGAGGTTTTCGCCATGGATGCGTCCCCGGGCGAGATGGAGAAAGAACGGAGTACAGAAGAGAAAAGAGGCACCACAAAGAAAAAAGGGAAGAAGAAAACGCCACGCAGGAGGAGAAAGTCCAAAAAGGGAAGGGGGATGGTCATGAGGATACTCTCCGTGAGCTTTTTTCTACTTGTCGTTGGAGTCCTCGGATATCTTGGGTACCTGTTCACCGACGTCGACAACGTGCTCCAACCGGACGTTCCCCAGGACCAGCTCACCTACAGATATCCCGGAGAGGAATCCTCCGTGGAAGGCGTCTGGATCTACTCCCCCAGGACCGTTGCGTTCCGACGGGAAAAGGCCTATGAGACCGTAGGGACCTCTTATCAGATGAAGATATTCCCGATCTATCAGGAGGAAAAGGCTTACGTCAACGATATCATGCTGCTCTCCGAGGAGCCCCCCTTTTTCGGTGAATTCCTCATAGGCAGCTTCAAGACGATAAACGATATGACCGAGGGTGACGTACTCGCCTTTGCCGGGAGTCACATGGAAGATTCCCTCTATTTCATGAACATCGAGCAGCCCCAATTGCTGGAACAGAAGGTCCTCGAGCACAGGATAGACGGAAAGAAGGCGTTCTACAACGAGTTTCTGGCACATCTTCCAAGGGGTGCCGACGAGCCGAGCTACGTGCGGGGACGGGATGTCAAGGTCGTGATGGTCTACTGGGTATCGGAGGAGGACATGTCAGGAAAATATTTCATCGGTTTTTCTGTGGTCCGAATTAACAACGAGGGGAACGTCCTGATCCCCAGCGTCATCGAGGACGAGACCACCTGGGATAAGATCATATCGCTCATACCGCGTGTCAGCGTGGAGAACTGAGGATCGAGGGCGGGGTGAGAACGGTTGATATCTCTGCTTCCCATGGGCAAGGTGGAAAGAAGGGTCCTGGATCATCTGAAGCTGGAGCTTGAATTGTTCGGAATACCGCTTCAGATCGTTCCGGAAATCCCGCTGCCGGATGGAGCCCACGATCCGGATAGGGGGCAGTTCAGGGCAAGGAAATTACTGAAACTTACGGCGGTGGAGAAAGGATCGAAGGTACTCGGCATTACAGACGTTGATATCTACGTCCCGAGCTTGAACTTCGTCTTCGGATTGGCCCAGAAAGGCGGAAGAGCGGCACTGATCTCCACTTCCCGATTGGTAGACGGCCTGAAGGGCCCCACGGGTTTGCGTGAATACCTGGAGCGGTGCAAGAAGGAAGCCGTTCACGAGCTGGGGCATACATTTGGCCTCGATCATTGCCGTCGCAGGAAATGCGTGATGCATTTCTCCAATTCGCTCCAAGATACGGATGTAAAGAGCAGCGGCTTCTGCAACGGTTGTGCAAGGAAGGTGAAAAAGGGAGTCGACCAGGTAGTATCGGAGTGAATATCGCACGGATGTTTAGGTTTCTCAGATTGCGGTTGTGCAGATCAAGTTCGGGTCCGGCAGCATCGTTAGATGAACACTCTTCACAAAGAGGGCTCGATAGCCGGGGGGAGGGTATGGGGTGGATTAGGCGCATATCCGTAGGAAACGCAGTTTCTGAGGATTCAGTGGCATCTACTTGATGCCACGGAGTCTGGCCGCACACCTGCGGGCAGTCCAGGTGTGCCCGCAGGGTACACCGAGGCGAAGCGGGAACGAGCCCGATACTAAATAAATCATAAATGTTACGGGAACGCGCACTAACGACGGCGCACGCCCTCGTGGTCGGTGGGACACCGACCTTGCAGCCGATGGCCGCTTCTTATTGTGCATTTGATGCATTTGTAAAAGGCCCTGCGCCCACTGCGTTCCGTTGCATCACAGATGCAACTGCGCCCTCGGGACGTGACCCTACGGGCGTACGCGTGTACCACTCCCCCTCCCCGACCCCGCTATCGGGATCGCACGGAACACTTTCCGGGCGCCCACTATGTTCCGGAGACACCCTTCGGGCACTCCTGCGCCCTCGGGAGGTATCCCTACGGGCGACTCAGGTGTGCCCCGGCGGGGTACACCGAGAGCCTTTTACTTTTAAGAGAGTCTGTTCACCGATAGAAACGGGCGTTCAATAATTCTCACGTGACGTTATCAGAAGTCCATTTCCCATCTCATTCCGGTCTCACGCGTACGGGAACGAGTGCAGAGGACCGCCCCCCAGTATGGTCCCACCCAGGGAACGGGCGCGGAATAGGGCTCTCAGGGGTACGTTGCTCACCTCGTTCTTCTGCGTCTTGTTCAGGAGAAGGCAGGCCAGAACCACCTTGCCACCCTGTCTCTCGACCTCGTCCACGGCCCCCCTCAGTGTGCTGCCCGTTGAGAGAACGTCGTCCACGATGATGACCTTCTTTCCGTTCAGACCGGCGAAGTTCGAACTGAACTGGCCGCCCTTGACGGGTTCGGGAGCGGGCTTATAGACCGCCAGATCCTTCCCGAGCATGTCCGAGATGAACGTTGCATACGGTATGCCGTTGATGGCCACGCCCATTATCGTATCAAAGGAGCCTTCATCGGGCATCTCTTCACGTATTATGCTCACCATGACCGAGGAGAGATCGCGTATCCGGGATCCGAGAACACCCACCGAGCGCCAGCCTATCTTGACGTCGGAAGGAGGGGTTTCCGTGCGCGGGGCCCCGCTTAGAAGCCAACCAACAGTATCTATGGACAGATGCAGATCGCTGCTGATCTCCTTGGGTGTATACCCCTTCTTCTGGAGTTCCTTGACCTTTCCGACGAGTTTGTCAATGTCTATCATGGTCCAGCCCCTTGTACTTGAATTGCTTTCAGGATAACGAAAGGCATCGATTGATTGGATTGATTATATATATAAATATTCCCGAGAGAAGTCCATTGACAGCACGGGCAGCAGGATATGTGTCCAAATGTGGTGGAATAACTTTACGAGTACACAAGTGAGAGGGTTCGTATCCGTTCCGACACAATCCCCCAACCTGCATCCACGAACCAAAACTTTCTTTAACTATGCCGGGAATAATATCCCCGCCCCGGGTGAAGGCCGTCTTGATCGGTGATAGGCGGTGCAAAAGCGGGGCAATACCTGGTCTGGTATGGGTCCCCGTTCGACCTGAGCAATGCGTAAGGAATGAGAAACGGGCCAACCCCCGGATCGCAAACGCCCCCACCGGGTCAGTGCCCGGAGGTCAAACGATGATGGAGCATGTTAAGGCGGGGGCAAATTTCACTCTCATTTGCATTCCAACAGTGGTATCGGCGAGTATAGCCAGCGGGGATAAAGATAAATATTCACTCGATATTTGCCACCTGGCTTCATGGAGCTTCGCCCGGGAGCCATACTGATAGAGCGAGGATTGAGGACATGGGCACGACGGACGCAGAGAAACTGCTCGATGATGGATTCTCACAGATGGATGAAGGCGATTACAAGAAGGCAATAAAGACCTTCGACCGGGCGATTAAGGCCGCACCGGAGAATCCTGTGGGCTATTTTGGTAAAGCGGAAGCATCCCTGGGTGACAATCGCCTGTCCCTGATGGACGTATCCAAGCTCTACCGCAAGGTGCTCGAACTCGACGGCGAGAATGATCTCTTCCTTACCTCGTATGCAGATTTCTGCCTGTCCAACGGTCTTCTGGAAAAGGGAGTGGAGATGTATGAGAAGGTTGCGGAGCTGATCCCGGAGAACGCATCTACCATCTACATCGACCTCGCATATTATTATACCAATTACGGTCTGCTGTTCCTCACCCGCCAGTTCGGAAAGGAAAAGGAAGACATCTACCGGGATGCCTGGGGCTACCTCGAGAAGGGATACGGTCTGACCAATGAGTCCGGCATGGAACAGCTGATAGCTCTCGCGGAGTGGGAAACGAAGATGGAGGGCGAGGGGATGAGATTCCCATGGGAGGAGGAACTGGAAGGGAACGAGAAGGGGAGGATGGAGGGGATGACAGACCTGAGAGAGCTTCTGGACCGCTACGGAACCAGCAGCGACCCGTTGACGCTGCTCGAGCTGGGTCAGCAATGCTTCTATTCGGGTCAGGTGATATGCGGCGAGCAGTGCTACCTTCGGGCCATAGAGGCCGATGAGGAGATGGGGCGGGAGGTATACAATGACCTGTCCTCGCTTCTCTACTCGACCTCAAGGGATCTCCTTTCAGATGAGATCATCGGGGAAGATATCGCCAGGGGACTTGCCACCAAGGCCCTGTATTACTCGATACGGGCCATGGGAATGAATCCCAAGGGAATTAGAGATCTTCTCGCTGATCGATGAAGCGGAATCGGCCCCTGTGACCCCATAAAATGAAATCCACCTCACGAACGAGTTGGCATCTCCCACATGCGATGAAAGCATCGGGCTCTGTTTCGAGGTCCGGGGAATCCCTCAGTCGTTCAACCAGCCCCACTCCTCCGTTTCCTCCCCGGTGTCGTCCGCATCGTCATCCGAAAGCAGCTCCAGCTCCTCCCCGGACCATTCCTCGGCATCGTCCTCATTCCCTTCATCCCCTTCGTCCGCCTCAACCTCTTCATTCACTTCATTCCCTTCGGACCAGGAGATGTCGGCGTCGCTGGCGGTATTGGAAAAGTCCACGATCTCCAACGTGAAATCCACCCTTTCCCTCGGGCCATGCTCAACACCCACGCCTTCCTCGCCTTCCTCGCCTTCCTTTACATCTGCATCTGCTTCTTTCTTCATATCCACATTTGCAGGTCCCCCGATATCCGCAACGGCTGCCTCCGAACCGGTGGAAGATGTTTTACCCAGTTTTCTCCGCCGCCTCTTCTTCTTCTTCCGCTTTTTTTTACTGCCGACAACTGTCTTTTCAGGTCCATCCTCGACTTTCTCGACCGATCTCCCCCCGGACTTGGAAGCTACGGCACCCTTCACTCCCGGATCCGCCTTTCCCACCTTTCCCGTCCTATCGCCCTCTCCAACGGCCGCGTCCTTCTCCTCTATCTCTTCCCCGGCCCCCTCGGGGTCATCCGGCAATCCCGGCAACATGTCCCCGTTACGTACGGGATCTCTGCGTTTCTTCATGACGAATATCAGAAGGACCAGCAGTATGAACAGGATCAATAGCGGTATGCCCCAGTAGAGCACGACGCCCCCGCTTCCGAGCCATTCCCGGAAAGGGTCATCCGGCTCCAGGACCGTTATCTCGAGAACTGAAAAACCGGTGGCATTGTCATCGTCCGTGACCGTCAGATTTACCACGTACACGCCCGGTCTCCCGAAGGAATGCACCACCTCGACGCCCTCCCCGTGCGTCCCGTCACCGAAGTCCCAGCCGTATCGAATGATGCTCCCATCCAGGTCGTCGCTGTTACCCGAATCAAGGGTGAGTCCGCTACCGGTGGCGATCTTGGAGTTGCTTGCCGAGATATGGGCCACGGGGGCCCTGTTCAACACCCGCACCTCCGTCGTTGCCCAGTTCGTAGAACCATCGGCGTCCCTGACCGTGCAGTTCACCGTGTACCGCCCATCGTCCCCGTATACATGTGTCGCACCCTCGCCCGTGTAGTTGCCCCCATCGCCGAAGTCCCAATGGTAATGCAGCTCAACCCCGTCGCTGTCCGCTCCCCTGGCCCTGAAGCGGAACGTCTCCAGCGTCCGGAGGACGGTGGTGTTCGTTTCGATCTCCACCGAGGGAAGCACGTTCTCGATCACGATCGGAAAGATGGAGCTCTCGCCGTATGCTCCGTCGTCATCCTCGACCGCAAGGCTCACGTTGTAGCTCCCGAGCTCCCGGTACCTGTGAACGAAGGAATTCTCCCCCTTTATCACCGTTCCGTCCCCCATGTCCCATTGTATCCCGGCAATGCTGCCGTCCGGGTCGCCGGACGTGGTGGTAAACGTGAAGAACGTGCTCCGGTTCCCACGGTTGATGCGGGGTTCAACCGAGAAGCTTGCCGTGGGAGCCCTGTTCAGCACCGTCACCGTTCTTGCGGATCCGGTACGATCACCGTCGTCGTCCGTGACGTTCAGGCATACGGCGTAGGAGCCGTCATCATTGTAGGAAAGCCTCACGGTGGGACCGTAAAACGTTCGATTATCACCAGACTCCCAGGTCCAGTTCACGATGGTCCCGTCCAGGTCCGTGGAGGCCGATGCGTTCAGGACTATCTCCTCGAAGGTCAGGACGTCGTCGCCCGGTTCCACGGAGAACGTCGCCATGGGAACCCTGTTGCTGACCGCTATCCTGAAATCGCTCTTCACGGGTGAGACCGCTCCGTGCCCGTCCCGTACTGCCAAAGACCCATCGTACGTGCCGTTGTCCGCATAGCCGTGTTCCACCACGGGCACATCGACCCACCCGGTGGATCCGCCGTCGCCGAAATCGAACAGATATCCCGCAATGTCCCCGTCCGGGTCGCCGGAGCCCGTGGCATTGAATGTTATGTTCTCCCCCGTTCGTACCGCTGTCGACGACAGGGAGACCGCGGGGATCGGCAGGGCGTTGACTGTAATATTGACGGTAAGCGAGTTGTCCGATTCATTGGCCTCGTCGAGGAGGTCTGCCGGATCGGCCCGTATTCTCAGTACGTGGGTTCCCCAGTCGCTCAGGTTCAGGATCCATGATATCGATTCGGTAGTATCGGGATCCAGCCGGGCAAGCATCTGCTCACCCGTCTTCTTTCCCCCTGCGAAGAGGGTCAGGGGAAGATTGCGGACGCTCCTGGAGCCGTCGTTGAACAATGTGACGTTAACCGTGAAGTTCTCGAACTGGTCGGGGAGGGCATCCGATACCTCCATCTGTGCGAGCCCGACGTTGCAGAACTTGCCGAATGGCGTGTGACCCTCTATCCATACCTTCTTCGAATAGTTCAGCGGAACGGGCTCGTCCCAACCGTGCTCCGGTACGAACACGCGAAGGTCCGGATCGCCGAAATATACCACGTTCTCGAGGATATCCCACCACCACTGTTCCGTCAGGTACTGTATTCCCACGAATTCCATGCATTTCTGGTACGCCTGTCCCACCGACATATTGAGGGCGAGATAGCGCATGAATATCTCGTATCCGTACGAGGCGTACCACGAGGTGACCCATGGATCTATCACCTGAAAGACGCTGCCGTGCCGAATGAGGGATAGGTGCAGGAAGGTGTTGGCGACAAGGCAGGAACCGGCCAGAAAGCCTGTGGAATGGATGTTATCGAGAGTGTCGTCCATGTGCAGACCGCTTATATGTGTGGTGTGCGACTGCTCGTTTATGGCGATTATCACGCCGTCACGGTCATCCTCCCCCAGGGAGCGCTGTGTGTCCTGTCCGTTGTCCTTTCTCATTGCGATGGTGTCGGGGTCCTCCGTGGAGCCGTAGGTCTCGTATGCCCTCCACGGGTTCTCCTCGGGTTCGCTCCCCCCCTTCCAGAAACCAAGGATACCGCTGCCGCTCTGACCCCCGTGCATGGTCTCCAGCCACATTATTACCCCGCGATTGAGGTTCTCGGCGCATTTGGGATAATAGGTCGAGAAGGCTGACTCGTACCCGCACTTGTCCCCGTAGAACGTGAGGCTCTCGGAATTGGTGAGATCCGGCCAGTACATACCCGGCCTGCCGTATCTGGCGTTCACGTCCTGATCGATCGGGTTGTTGGTCTCGTCCCAGAAAGGAACGATACCGTTGGCGCACGTGTAGTTCGTGCCCCAGTAGCGACTGGCCCTCTCGTTGAACCTGTGCTCGTAGGAGACCCATGTCTGAAGTATCGGATAGGTGTAGTTCTCCTCGGCCTCGTCCCGATAAACATTCAGTACATCTCCGACCTCTCTCCTGGACTGGCTGCCGTTGATGAGGGCCCGGCCTTCCGGGTCCATTGCCGGGCTTGAATAGATCACGGCGGGATAGAATATGTTCCTTGATATTGAATAGGCCGAATCGGTGGGCGAGCCGATTATCCTTCCCGGCACGGCGGCCCCCACCAGGGTCCTGTCCCATGCAACGCCCAGATCGTACTGACCCGCCACGGACAGAACCGATTCCATTCCATCGCCGTCCAGCCCGAGCTCATCAAGAACGTCGTATATCTGAGATGCGGTGAGGAACATGTCACCCACCGATGGAGGGTCGCGTGAATTCCACTGCGAGCGCCAGTAGGTGTTATGCCACGCCTTGGCACGGGAGAGGGCGTCGAAACCCTCGCAGAGGAGGAGCGGGGCGCCGTGATGGGCCGCTGCAAAGGCAGAGGGGCCCACGTAGAGCCCCGCGGCGGTCTCCTGTCCCGGCGTCTTGTCGAGGCTCCACTTGGTCCAGGGATCCAGAGTTGATATGACCACGTCGCCGCTGCCTGTCATTCCCGCGATGGTGCGCGCAACATCCCCGTAATCGACGAAACGGGTCAATTCGGTGCCACCCGTGGCATTCAGGAGTTCCTCCACCACCGCATCCGCGGCATGATTGCCGATATCCAGAAGGATCACGTCGCTGACGTTCAGCTCTCCCAGGGCGAACACGGTCTCCCCGGGAACGGAATCATTGGTCACGTACAGAAGGGGAGAGTTGGAAAGGGATGCCAGCACAGCCCCACCGGATGCACCCATAAGGGCGTCCCGCATCTCGGAAGAGCCCTTTTCCGACCACTGGAAATCGATGGTGAACTCGGTTTCCTGGGCATGGCCGTCCAGCTTCAGGACGGTGGCGGTGTAATTGCCCGTTCCCAGCTCCAGGGGGCGGAGAACGGTGGGATTGTTACCCGATAACGAGGTGGCCACGTTCTCACCGCCCGGACCGGTTATCGCCAGTCCCAGGCCCTGACCGGCATCGGGCCAGGAAAGAGTGATGGTGATGTCGCGACAATAATACGGACAGGCGGGGAGTTCCACCTCCACACCCGGATATTCGCTGACGTCTATGTTGTAATCGGCCGGGTTGACGTCGGTGGTGGCCAGGGGAAGAGATTCCGTGGGCATGTAGGTGACGGCTGCGGCCCAGGGACCCCTGTTGTACGCATAGCTGCTGGCGCTCTCGGAGGCTCCGTGAATGGGATTCCACCTCTCCGAGGCGGCGACCTGGCCCATGTTCCAGTCGTAGAGCTGAAGGTCCGGGTCCTTGCCCGCTCCGCTCCAGCTCATGTACGCCGAGACGAAACGGGTGGGCTCCGCCACTGTGAAATTATGATAGAGAGGTTCCGCCGGGCTCACGTCGATGGTATCGGATATCCTGAAAGTATCCCTGGAATAGGCCCCCGGCATGGTCCCGTTAACGCTTCCTGCAAAGGGTGAATCCACAGGGGCGTAACTCTCATTTATGACAGCCACCACGGCGCTGTCGGCCACGTCCCAGTCGGCCACGGCTATCTTTCGGGCCAGCTCGAAAGGGGTCTCTCCCCGATATACCTCGGTCCCACCCAGATCGGTATCCACGGGCCAGCTGGAAAGGAATTCGCTCTCCTCCAGCGGGGATAGTCCGATCAGGACCGCCTCGTCTATCTCGCCGTCAAGATATTCCGTCCAATCATCGAGGAAATAGGACATGCCCTTGTTGGCGTTCTCGACCCTGTTGGCCGATGCCGGTTCGTAGAACAGCAGCGGATTCGAATAGAGTTTCTGTGCGCCTTCCGAATAGAACACGCTCGACGGGACGGCGGCCAGATACGCGAAATCGTCCCAGTAACTTGCCTCGTCGTATCGAACGGCGGTGATGCGGTTCAACGGGACGACGGGTTTCCAGGAACAGCCTTCGAAACCCCCATCTCCGGTATCTCTTGGAGGGGAACTCTTCCCATCATCACCGTGCCGCTCCGTGGGAGGAAGGGCTGTGATACTGCCGCCGTTATCTTTCTCCAGGGAAGAAAAACCGGAAAGGACCGGGACCATTGGCATTACGGCGATTATCAATACGGTCAATATTGCCGCGGATTGGCGGATTCCTAACATGCGAATTACAACGGTTTCCACATTATAATAAGATTCTCTCGAAATAATGTTGCGGTATCTGCGTTACATGCGCCCGTTGCACTCCGGTGTAACCTCCGGTCACACCTGCGCCTGCGGGGGCGTTACCCCGCAGACAATACCGCGCACATTGTCAAGCTGCAAACTTTGAATTTTCTACGAAGTTCGCACCGTTGACAACATTCGATCCCAGTTCACAGTGATATGACGTTCGTTGATGGCGAATGGAGAAAGAGGATGTGAGGTGAATTAATTGCATCGGATGGATAACAATAGATATATTCAATGGCCCCGTTTTGGAACTCCAATGGTTGATCCCGGATCGAGAATCGTCTCCTCCTTCGAGTTCGGGCTCCTCGGGGGTATTAAGATAGACGTCTTTCAAGGAGTGTATTCTCCCGACGAGGACACCTTCCTCCTTCTGGAGAATATCGAACCGGGGGCCGGTACGAACTTTCTCGAGGTGGGCGTCGGCACGGGCCTCGTCAGTATATGCGCGGCCAGAAGGGGGGCTAGGGTATGGGGAACTGACATAAATCCGGTAGCGGTGGAGAATGCAAGGCACAATGCCGTTATGAACGGGGTGGGGGCAACATTTGTCAATGGTGACCTCTTAGGATCCCTGGAGGGTTCATACGACATGATAGTCTTCAATCCCCCGTATTTACCGCAGGGGCTCGGTGGGGGGGATGGAGGCGATATTTCAGCCGATGAGAGAAGTAACCTCATCGGGGGATCGGTTGGGACGGAGATTGCAGACCGGTTCCTGTCCGGGTGCAAAGGCCGCCTTCGTGAAGGGGGAAGAATCTATCTAGTTGTCAGCACCCTGGGAGACCCGGACCGTCTGTACGAAGAACACGCTGAGGAATATTCATTCGAGATAATTGCCACAAGGCTCTACGAAGGTGAGAGCCTGCTGCTTGTGGAAACAAGGGAAAAGGCCTGAATGGGGTCGGGATGCGAAGCCCTCCCAGCATTCTTATTCGGTGTCGGTGAAGCTCCAGCGGGATGGACTATATGAGCCCTATGCCCTTTAGCTCGTCTATGATAATATCCACGGCCACGTTGATGTCCTTCGTGTTCTTTGCCCCGGTGCAAACGACCTTCCCCGAACCGAAGAGAAGGGCAACGACCTTTGGCTCGTCCAGTCGGTACACCAGACCGGGGAACTGTTCCGGTTCGTATTCCACCTTCTCGAAGGAAAGATACACCGCAGCCTTGTTGAGGTTCAGGACGGTATTGAGGTCCCCCGTGGCAACGATGTTCTGTATCTCGACGTCCACCTCATCAGGGATCTTGGAAAGATCCTCCGGATGCTTCTCGCGAAAGAGGGTCCTTATGCGGTTGAGGATTATGTTGATCGCCTCTTTGGTCTGGTCGATGCTCTTTGCACCCGTGCAAACCAGCTTTCCGCTCGTAAAGAGAAGTATCGCCACCTTGGGTTTCTTCATCCTGTAGATGAGTCCCGGGAAACGGTTCTTGTCGTACTCCGCCTCTGCGAACCTTTCTGATATCTCCTGAAGGTCCAGTGTTACCCCAATCGATGCCGAAGCTACAATGTTAACCACTTTGGTCTCTGCCATATCGATCCCTACCGAAACGCTCGTTCATATTTAAAAGGGTACTGCGAATCCGTACCTCTATATGTATTTAAGCTATAAGTCTTTCTTCCATATTTTATAAGGAACTATATTACATTTTTTGAAAAAATTTGGTTCATTCGCTTTTATATAAGATCATATGGCGACTGCGATCCTTGAAAGGACGTTTCTACCTTCTTATTGAATCAGAAACAAATGGAACGTTGAACTCAACCCCGGACCTGGATTATCAACGGAATTGAAAATCTCAAATAAATAAATATACGAGAAGCCAGGGAATAGGCAGAGAAATCCCGGTGTTATGATGAAGGTATTTTTCGGTATAGCGGGGATTCCGCTCACCTGCAAAGGGCGTACCCTCAAGGACAGTATAGACGACATACATGCTCTGGACCTGGATGCCATGGAGGCACAGCTACTGCGTTTTCCAATATTCCAGAACGAGAACCTCGAGGAGCTTGGAATCCTGGCAAGGGAGCTGAACGTCACTCTCTCCGTTCATACCCCGTATTACATGGACCTCTTCGGACATTCCGTGGCCCGTGAAAGGAGTCTCGAGAATATCAAACGCTCCCTGGAGGTTGCCAGCAGGCTCAATGCGGGAACGGTGATCGCCCACATGGGGCTCTACAACGATTTTTCTCCCTCCAAGGCGATGAATCAGGCCATAGACGACGGAAACGACCTCATTGCCTATATCAAAGACGAGGGCTACAACTGCCGGCTGGGTTTCGAGACATCGGGTAGGGAAAAGGTCTTCGGCAGCCTTGAGGAGATACTGACCCTGGTGGAGGAGGTCCCCCAGCTGATGCCGGTCATCAACTTCGGTCACATTCACGCCAGGGAGATGGGGATTCTCCGCAAGAAGGAAGCATATCAGAGCATATTCGACGAGACCATCGCCGTCACGGGCGAGCAGCACTTCTACACGCACTTCTCCGGCGTGGAGCACAAGAACGGGAATAAACTGATGGACACTCCGATAAAGAAGAGCGATATCAAGTTCGAGCCCCTGGCCGAATGCATACTGGACAATCCGGATTACGACATCACCGTTATTTCCACTTCACCTCTTCTCGAGCATGATGCACAGTACATGAAGCTCATACTTGAGAGGATAACCATGAGAAGGGACGCAAAGGAGAAGCGTAGGAAGGCGAAGGAGGAGAAGAAGGAAGCTGCGGAGGGGAATGGAGAGAAGGAGAAAACGGAAGAAAAGGGGGAAGAGGGGAAAAAGGAGACGGAGAAGGTCAAGGAAGAGAAGAAGGACAAGAAGGATAAAAAGGAAAAGAAGGCCGAGGGTGGAAAGAAGAAAGGCGGGGTAAAGAAGAAGGGGAAGAAGAAGTAAAGTCCTATCATTCAGGCTACTCGGTCATCACATGTGAAGACGGGAACAAAGTGACCGTCTTCGTATGAAGCGGTATCGGTCCCCCACGGGGGGGCGGGGAGTGTTTTTGACAAGTCGGTTTGAACGGCAGTTCTATGTCTTCAATTTCAGTAATGAGCTTCTTTTTCAATTTCAACTTCATCCAGCTCATTGAAAGCAACGACTGGGATCCCCTCAATGTTGAAAAAAATTGTTTTGCCCCTTCGGACATCACTGGTGGCTACCTGATCTGCCTTTCAAGAGCATATACACTGACCGTGTCGGATAGAATAGAATTCCTCTCCCGGGACCGGGAGGCCGACTCTGGGAATTCGGAGCGTTGCCGATATGATGGAAAGAATGCAGGGATACTATCCGGTCTAGTAGAACCGATCCCGTCTCTCCCGCCGCGGTCGTGCGACGTTGACCCGGAGATTCCTGTCCTGGAACTCCTTGCCGTCCAGCTCGTCGATGGCTGCCTGAGCCTCATCGTCCGACGGCATCTCCACGAAACCGAAACCCTTCGATCTGCCCGTCTGTCTATCAGTAATTATCTTCACCGATTCAACTTCACCAAACTGTTCAAAAACCTGTCTCAAGTCTTCATCGACCACATTGTAAGATATATTTCCCACGTATATGTTCATCAGAGATCCTCCTTCCGCATGAGGACCGAACCCGGTTCGAGCCTCATACACAGAGCGCGCCTAAATGTTGGTTTCCATATTTATTATTATGTGCACAAATAATGAGTGTATTTACATGATACTGCCCCTGTGGGACGTGGGATCGATCCACCTGGGAAAGGACGAGATTGAAGAAAAAACGCTATATAAAATAAATGTGCTCTGAGCCCGATTTCTCATGAAGAGACTACTCTGGTGGCTTATCGCCGGCACCAAGGGAGGGATCAACCGTGCCAAGATCATCCTGATCCTCCACGAGAGACCATACAATGCGAACCAGCTCACGGAGAGGTTGAAACTGGATTACAAGACGGTCCGCCATCACCTGAAGGTCCTCAAAAAGAACGATATAGTGACCACCGCCGGGTCCAAGAGCTACGGGGCGATGTATTTTCTATCCGATCTCATGGAGGCTCATTTCGAGATCTTCCAGGAGATTTGGGAACAAATTGGGAAAAAATGAATTTACCTGTTTAGTCAATAGAATGGTGGTGAAAATGGAAAAGAGCAAAAAGGTTTGGCTGATCATCGGGATAATCGTAGCCGCGGGCATCATGGGTGTCATTCTGGGGAGATCGTCATCGGTCAAGCCGTCTTCACGGGCAAGGGACAGGCTGAGGGAAGCATTCTGGCACAACCATTCTGACAAGCATCCCCCCTGGCTCAACAACACTACCGGAGAGGATCTCGACAGATACCCGGACAGGGTCCTCGAGATGGATTTTCGAGGGTATCTGGTGGTCAAGTCCGCAATCACTCTCGTGAACGTGACCATATCCATAATACTAATAGGCATCTACGTCAAACTGTACCGGAAGATCAAGTCTGATTTCACCCTGGGTCTGCTTATCGTGATGTTCGCATTCCTGGTATACGGTATCACCTCCAATCCCCTCTTCTACACGATATTCGGTTATTGGGGTTTCGGATTGGGCCCCTTTCAGATGATGCCGGACATATTCGCCACCCTGGCCCTGGGAGTTCTGCTGTATCTGAGCCTGAAATGATCTTTTCCGTATTGATAATCATCTTTACCACCGTCGTTGTGATGATGGTTGTAATAATTATTACCCTGTTTACCATGAAAAAAAGGAAAGACGAGAATCAAATTTGACCATTATAATATATCGGTGTTGGAAATGGCTACTGCAAAGAAAAAAAAGGTGCTGGTAAAATGCCGCGACCTCAAAAAGCACTTCTCCATCCCCGGTGGTGGGGTAAACAGGGTGCTCAAGGGTATTGATCTCAATATCTCCCGGGGAGAGTTTGTGACCCTCATGGGCCCCTCGGGCTGCGGGAAATCGACAATGCTCAACATAATCGGCGGATTGA
>CAYRFL010000083.1:0-18452 GCA_964423515.1 uncultured archaeon | reverse complement strand
TACGGGAATGTTCATCCTGTGTTATCCCAGGATACTTTCACCCCCTATTCTCTGATACGAGGTAATTGACGGGAGAATGGATCTGGTCAAGATTCCAACATCACCATTTGATACCACGCAGCGCGGGCTCGATAGCGGGGAAGGGGAGTTGGGGTGGTGTACGCGTAGAGTAGGGAGCAGGTGACGCTATTTCAACCGATTGGCCCCAAATTATGGGTATTTCGGTAACCACATCACCAACTCCCCCTCATCAAACCGTACGTGAGGTTCTCCCTCATACGGCTTTCCGATGACCCTTTTCCTTACGCATTCGATTTGCGCGACCAGTACCTTATATTCCCGCTCAATATCTGGATGCCACAATTCCTGAACCTGTCACTGGTAAAGTCAACACCCCATCTCCTGCCGGATTTATGGCGTTTCTTGCTCCACCACAGGGCAAGCCGTTCATGCACATAACGGTCAATCCGTGTGAACTTATCTGACGAATTACCCCACCTGAAGTAATTCATCCAACCGCGTAGAATGGGATTCAGTCTTGAAACCATCAATCCCATATCCCAACACAGTGTCGTCCGTCGCCCGGTCAGGTCCCGAACTCTTGACCTTATGCTCTTCATTGCTTTCCCAGAGGGCCACTTCTGTGTGTAGAACCGACGGTACTTGTGCGATTTAACCCTCCTGTGGTGGAACCCAAGGAAGTCAAATCCCCCCTTTCCACTCGTTGTATCGACTATCTTCGTCTTATCCTCGTGAAGCTCCAGGCCAAGGTCGCTCAATTTCTCCTCCACCAGGCGAAAACCGACATCGGCATCCTTCTGTGTTCGAAACAGGATGATAAAATCATCAGCAAATCGTATCAGCTTTCCTTGAACCTCTGTTTGTTCCGTCCAGAACTTGTCGAACTCATGCAGATACACGTTGGCAAGCAAGGGAGAGATTACCCCTCCCTGCGGAGTGCCCATCTCGGTGTCTCCCGCAACTCCAGCGTCCATAACACCGCATTTCAACCATTTGCGGATTAATTTCAGGATACGCCTGTCACTTATCCGCAAACGGAGAAACTCAAGCAGTTTGTCATGATCGATGTTGTCGAAGAAACCCTTGATGTCACCATCAAGGACAAATCGGCAACCTGCATTCATCGTTTTACGTATCTCCTCAAGAGCGTCATGGGTACACCTATTGGGTCGAAACCCATAACTGCAATCAAGAAAGTCCGCTTCGAATATCGGTTCAAGAAGTCGCTTCATTGCTGTCTGAACCACTCGGTCCCTTACCGTAGGAATACCCAAAGGTCTTTCCTTTCCATCCGATTTCGGGATATAGATTCGCTTGACCTTTCTCGGACGGTATTTACCCGTCTTCAACTGTTCGTGAAGCTCACGAAGGACAGTATCCTTGCCTCTGGCAAGAATGTCCCCGATGCGTTCATTATCCACCCCCGGACTTCCCCTGTTCACTATGACCTGTTCAAGAGCTCTTTCAAGAAAATCCGGGCGGAACATCTTGTCATACAGGGCGTGAAAACGTCTGGTCTTGCTCCTCTTGGCAGCAAGGTGTAGCTTCTCACAGAGTTCTCGTGCTTTCTTCTGACTGTCGTTAGCTTTCGCATTCATTCACACTTACCCCCATTCGATAGCATGGTCAAAGCAGAGGCCCTTTCCTAAACAAGGTTATGTTGTCCTTGCCATCATCGGTACTATGGCCTCATCCGACTCCCTGTAACACATTTCCAACCACTTCGGCTAAGCCTTATAGGTCGAATTACCTCCTTTCCACTGGCACCCGTTAGTGCTCTGTATATCGGTGGTTTGAGGATGCTACAGGGCCTCCCCAGTTCCTGCAAGTACTGTACCAACATTCCATCATCCATACGCCGAGGAAGGACGACACTGCAATTCCAGGCTCTTCGTGCCGCCTGCTGCCTTCGCCACGCGTACTCAGGCTCGGCCTTCCTGTTTCTGGGCTTACGACGCAGCAATGTTCGCTTTATGCTACGGACTGCTGATTTGCTCTCCCTTACGGGATTTACGTACCGCTTCAACACAGTGATTACTCCCTGGGCTGGGTATATGCTACATGGCTTCCTGGTCTTACCATGACAGGACTTTCACCTGCAAGCACTTGCAAGCTTAGCTGGGCACACGCACACGAGCCCGCAAAAAAAAGATGAGAAACAAAATAGTAAGTGGCCGTTCCGGCCACATGGGTCGGCGGATGCCGACCCCATCTTTCCCCACTCATTCTGATTCAGTGGGACTCTAACGAGGGCGGCCAATGCCTGCCGGCCGCCGCCCTCGATATTGCCGTTGAGAGGGGTGAAAGTAATTCAGGATAACACACGGGAATGTTCATCCCGTACTGCCACCCAGAAATGATAGCGCTTCCCCGGCTAGATATACCGAGCCGAAGACCAGTATGATGTCATCCTTCCCGGTCATCCCTCTGGCCAGCTCTATCGCTTCGGCAAGGGAATCGGAGATGCGGCAATCCCGCCCGGCCCGTTTCCGAAGCTCATCGGGGTCCACCGCCCGCTCATTGTCGGCCCTAGTGAATATCACCTCATCCGCAGCGGGGACGATCTTTCCAATGACCGCCTGAACATCCTTCTCCTCGCAGATGCCCATGACGAGTATCGTTCTACCGTCGCCGAACAGGGACATGCCGGCCGCGATGCGCTCCGCGGCATCCGGGTTGTGGCCGCAGTCCACAACGATCCGGGGATCCCTTCCGATGACCTGCATCCTCCCCGGCCACCTCGTCCCAGAAAGCCCCGCCCGGATATGCTCCTCCGATATCGAATAATCCTGTCGGGCCAGCTCCTCGGCTGCCATTATGGCCAGAGCCGCGTTCTCCGCCTGGAATGCTCCGGGCAGTGGAATGAAAACATCCTCGTAGGTCCTCTCTGGCGCAGCGAAGCTGAACCGTGTGCCCTTCAGACCGGTATCGATCACCTCGACATCATGGTGGGAGATTGCCGCAAGATGAGCATCACGCTCTCTTCTGACCTCCTCGATGATATCTAGAGGGATCCCGGTACTGGAAGTTACGCATCTACCACCGTATGGAATGGAATCCGCCTTGTCCCGAGCGATGCTCTCGATATCTCCCCCGAGCTTCTCGGCGTGGTCCATAGCGATCCTCGTTATCACCACGAGCATCGGCTCGGTGACGTGGGTCGCATCGCTCCGGCCCCCTATCCCCGCCTCCAGAAGCACAGGATCGCATCCCATGTCCCGAAAGCACATCAGGGCCATGGCGGTGGTCACCTCGAAGTAGGTCGGGCAGCCCATCCCCGGCTCCCTTTCCATGCTCTCTATGATCGGGGCGATACGTCCGTACAGCTTCACCACGTCGTCCCTGGATACCGGACGGCCGCCGACGTTTATCCTCTCGGTGAAATCCACCAGATGCGGCGATGTGTTCATGCCCACCCGGTATCCCGCCTCCGCCAGGACGGAGCCCAGCATGGCGCACACGGAACCCTTACCGTTTGTCCCCACCACCCGCACTATCCGCAGGTCTCTCTCGGGGTTTCCCAGAAGTCCCAATAATCGTTCGATCTTTCTGTGACCCGCCTTCAGGCACCTGAACCTAAGGTTGAAGATATCCTCCACGGCACTCCGGTATCTTTCCTCCAGATCCAACCGGCCTCACCTTCCCGGAACCTATTTCCCGGAAGTGTCGATCCCCGCCATGTGGTCGATCCTGGAACGTATCCCCCTCACTGCCGCGATATAATCTCCGGCACCTTCCTGCGAGAAGATCTGCGATCCGTGAAGGTCTGCCTCAAGAACGCCCTCGGAGTGAGGCAGATGCCCCAGTATCTCCATTCCACCCTCGGCAAGGCTGGTTTCGATGATCTCGAGGTCGCCCTCGGTCCGGGTCTTGTTGATGATCGCTCCGATCCTCCGGATGTCAAGGTCCTCGGCCAGTCCCTTGATCCTCTCTGCGGTCTCAACGGACCGGAGGCCCGGCTCCACCATCACCAGGAGAAGGTCGATGTTCCGGGTCGTTCCCCTGCCCAGGTGCTCCACGCCTGCCTCCATGTCCATTATGAGAACATCCTCGCTCCTCACAAGATGGCTCAGGAGGCGCCGGAGAAGGGCGGATTCGGGACAGAAGCATCCCCCTCCGCCGGTCTTGATGGTCCCCAGCACCAGGAGGGTCACGTTGTCCTCCGCATCCACGCCGTATCTTCCCAGCAGATCATCCACAATGGGATTCAGCTTGTACATCTTCCCCTGGCTCTCACCGGGTCTGACCCCGGTCCGCTCGGCGATGAGGTCGTAGAGCTGGCAGAGCGGAACGATGGCCTTTCTTCTCTCCCGGGAAATACCCAGTGAAAGTGCGAGATTGGGGGATGGATCGCAATCCACCAGAACCACCTTCTTTCCGTTCCTGCCCATGAGCCGGGCCAGGGTGCTGGAGAAGGTGGTCTTCCCAACTCCTCCCTTCCCGGATACGGCGATCTTCAGGGGGGCCAATCAGATTTCCTCCAGTATGATCTCGTGATCCATGAGGTTCGCCTCTATGAGTCGAACGCCGCCCAGCTCCTTTCTCTCTCCGAGTATATCCCGGAGAACTATATCGTTCCCGTCGATGATGATCCTGGCGACCTCTGGCATTATCACGTCCTTGCCGCCGGCCCGTTTCATAACCACTGTCGATTCACACATTATATCACCTTTCATGCTGTCGAAGAGAAATAACTGTAATTATCGAGCATTAGCTCTGTGCTGATATGAATTCCTTCATGAGCTCGTACATGTTCTGGGCATTCTCCCACCGTCTTCCCTGGTCCTTCTCCAGTGCCCTCAGGATCATCTCGTCCAGCTCCCGTGGTACCTCGGGATTGATGCTGGAAGGCGGTGCCGGTGCCTTCTTGAGTATGCTTCCTATCGTACCGATCGCCATCTCGTCCTTGAAAGGATTTTTCCCCGTGAGCATCTCGTAGAACAGTATCCCGAGCTGGAAGATATCCGTGCTCTGCTCGACCCGGCCGTACTGTTTCTTGTCGAACTGCTCGGGTGCGGAATACGCATAGACCCGGGCTGCCCTGTTATCCATGCCACCGGATGTCGTGACGCGGCCCATGCCCCAATCGGCTATCTTTGGCGCACCCTCCCGGGTTATGTATATGTTCTCCGGGTGGATGTTCCTGTGCGTCGCTCCCCGGGAATGGGCATAGGACAGGCCTCCAAGGACCTTGTCCATGATGTGTAGGGTCTCGACAACGGAGAGATCGTGCTCCTCCATGAGCCCGGCCAGTGTGCTGCCTTCGACCCGCTCGGTCACGACGTGCGGGAACGTCCCGGAATCGGCTGAATAGACCTTCAGGATATTCTCGTGATCGAGCCTCTTCCAGGTGGTCGTGCGCTTGGCGATCTTCTCCCTGCTCTTCTGGCTGAAGGAGACCCCCTCCTTGAACTGTGGAACGGTAACGGACACGTTCCGGCCCTCCGAGTCCACGGCCTCGTACATGTCGGCGTACAGGCCGCTGTTTGTCCTGGCCGAAACGTCGTATCCCTTGAGCGCTTTTCGTATATATGCCGGAGCGGGGGCCCGCTTGAGTGGAGGTATGTATTCGATAAAGGAGGTGGACGGGACCAGTGCATGGGCCTCCTTTCCCTCGTATTTGACCAGGCCCTCGGGCTCCCCCGCCTTCTTGGCGTCCTCCCATTGGCGGGAAGTTGGGGGCCTTTCGGATGTGGAATCGGAACTCCCGGTGGAAGATCCGTCCACTTCGTAGGCAGGTTTGTCCACCATCCATTTCGAGCTGCTCGAATACGACGAGGATCCCTTCCCACCCCCCTTGGAACCGTCTTTGTGGTACACGCCCCTCGTAAGGTCTCTCCTTTGAATGATCTGTTCACGGATGTGATCGAGATTGCCGGTCACCCGGGCATAGATCCCCGCAGCCTTCTGCATCGTTTTAACGCTGTTCTCATTGAAGTGTATCGAATTGAAGTGATGCCGTTGATGATCGAGGTCCTTCTTGAACGAGGCGGGATCGATACCGAACCTCTCGGATTCCGTTATCGTCTTTTCCACCAGCGCTAACCTCTTTTCCGTTTCTTCCCTCGTCCGGTATAATGACGATAGGACCTCATCCCTGTTCCTGTTATTGTAGAACCACATCACATCTCCAAGGATCACATATCCGGAAATACCGCCGAGGAAGGTCCCCACCAGAGCGTTATACACATCGTAGATGAAGTAACCCAGAAGGCCCCCTGTCAGCGATCCCGCAAGTAGACCCACCAGAGCGATCCCGGGAAAGTACCGCTGAGTTGCAATCAGGATGATTATGGCGCCTGCTGCGATCATCAAGGTCGTTGGATAACCTTCGAAAAACAGTGCGGCTATCATCAACAGGATACCCACCAATTCCACAGCTGCAATTACCTTCCAAAGTGTGGAAAATCTCATTACCCGTACACCTCATCGGTATAGCGGGTTAATTGCTCCTTTATATTATTAACGATTACTGCCAGATTATGGCCAATTCAGGTCTTCTCGACTCCGGAGGGAGTGGTTATTTGTTTACCGAAGACGGGATCATCCTATGCGGTTGGTGGATATCGAAATCAAAAATATGATCGACGCCTATTAAAGCTCTCCTCTGACCAATGCCTCCATGGCCGGTTCTATCACATCCACCTTCGATACGTCCCCGTCCCAGTCCTCTATAAGCTCGCCGAACCTCTCCTCCAGTACACCTATTCCCTTCTTGAGAGCGTCCAGTATCTCGTCCTTGTCCTCATGGGTCGTTATTCCGACCAGAACAAGGGTCTTGCCCGAGACCATGAGAAGCGAGTTCCTTCCGAAATCGATCCTGTTGACGTCGCTGTCATCGTCGCCCTCCTTGTCCAGCATGGAAAGCGAGTCGGACATGAAGGATTTCACCGCCAGCATCATGCTGGCCAGAACGTCTTCGTTCATACCGGTCTCCCGGTGTAGTGAATAATGCTGGACCAGTATCCCGCTGTGGGTGATGAGGAAGAGCTCGTCCACAGCCAGCTTCTTCTGCTCCTCGGAAACGTCCAGTATCTTCGGAGCGGGCAGGGCCAGCACTTCACCCGCATCTCTGTCCGGGATGAACTCATCATCACCGGGTATGAAGAGATCCGGCAGCTCCCTGCCATCTCCGTCCGCTCCGTTTTCAATATCACGTCCGATTCCCCTGAAAGCCTCGTTGAGCTCGCTCCTTCGCTTGAGAATATCGATGGCCTCGAGAAGTGTGAAGAAAGACGCTTTCGGGTCCGGACCCGGGCGGATAAGACCGCCTCCGAATCCACCGGGAGCTGCTCCCGCGTAATCCACGGCGAGGGCCCCCTCCGTCGCGTAATCCGCATCATCAAGGAGCTTTTCCTTTCCCGGTTCCGGGACGTGTATTATTTCCGCTTCCACCGCCCGGTCCTCGAGGGGTTCGACCTCGGGTAGGTCCTCGTCGCCGCTCTTTCTCCCGGACCGCATCACCAGGAAGACGACGGGGATCAACACCAGAAATCCCAAACCAAGAAGTATGGGCATGAGGTCCCTATCCCCAGACGAGCCGTTATCGTCCCCTCCCCCGGGCTCGGCCACATAAAAGCGCCACACAGGGCTGTCGGCCCGGTCGATACCATCCCCCATGGGCACCACTCTCCAGTGGTACGTGGTCCCTTCCTTCAGGCCGGGAACGTTCAGGGATGTATTGGCGGTGGTCTCGAGCAATTCCATGGTTTCACTGGACGTACCCATGAAGACCGAGAAATTGAAACCGGGACCCGGATCATCGGCCACGGACCAGATCAGCTGGACGGAGGTCCCGTTTATCCGAGAGTTGTTCCCCGGGACCGGATCACAGACGCTCGCCGTACCGTTGGAGCGGGTGGGATGACGGAGCGGAAATCCGTCGGATCGATCTACGGTGGGGAGCCCGGCATCATCCGGAAAATGGAACAATTCCGTTACCGGGGGATCCGATGCGATCGACGAGATGATCTCCACGCACATCCGGGACTCGTCTCCCCGGGGCCCCGTGAGGAAGGAGAACGAGACCATCACAAGGAGAAGAAGGAACAGCACGAGATGGGTATATATCCTCGGGTTCATAACGCCTCACCTTCCTGCATCTCACTATCACCAGTGTCCGACACTCGGGCCGTACGGTAACTTTCCGCGCTACACCGGGTCATTGGGAGAATCGGGCAGAAGAAATAAATAATTATGCATCAAGTGGACCATATGTTCAGCGGAATCGATCCGTCATGCAATGACACCGGTTTTTTCCCCGTGCGATCCAGCCGGGATAGTAGACCTGGTTATGTTTCTTGCCACGAATCCAATGGTATCAAAGGTACATCCGTCCGAGTTCCTCCACGATCTCCTCTGTATCGAGGTCGGGATTGTTCGAACGCAGCTCGTTCACAAGCCGGTCCAGCCTGTTCGTTATGCCCTTGGAGAATATCTTGTAACGTCCTCCGCGTACGCGACGGAACACGTTTCCCTCGAGCATCATCTTGAATACGTCGAGGTCCCCCTTGTTGAGGCCGTCGAATGTTGAGCGCTGTTCGGGGGTTACGAACAGGAGGGAAGCAAACTCCTCCGTATCAGCATCACCGTCGGCGCCTTCATCCTCACCTCCCCCTGCTTCGTCCGCTATCTGGCCCTCCTTTCGCATCATTGCCAACACCTCCCCGGCGAGATTCTCCTCCCCCAGTTCCTCGTACAGGATGGCTGCCTTCTGGTACTGTCCCACCCGAACGTATTCGCCTGCGAGGTCCAGCATCTCCCGCCTTTCCTTTCCCGTGGTACTGCGAAGTATGTTCGATACCATCTCCCTCGGGTCTACGGAACCATCCTCGCCTGTCTCGATGCTCTTCAATCGTGAAAGCAGGGCCTCCCCTCCGACCCCCGGGGTTCTTGGCGGCAATATCCCTTCGGCCTTCCAGGTGACGGAGCCCCTCTCGCCATAGCCCATGGTCATGGAGGATCCCTCCTTGCCCGGATCATGGTGATCGACGTCGGTGCCCTCTGCGGATGAGCCTATGCTTGCCAGGTTCCTCATCCTTATCTCGTACATCTTCAGCCGCTGGTCCTCAAGGCGCCCTTTCAGGCGCTTCTTGGCATCCTCCAGCTCCTTCAGCGTTTCTTCGGTACCCTTCGAGGCCCCCTTCTCCGTTATCGCATTGAGTATACCCCTCTCCTCGTCCGCCTCGATCCCCCTGTCTTCTGCCTCCTTTATGGCCTCCCTCAACGACCGAAGTTTCCGTTCGTATATCTGTCGGTCATGATCTTCGAACATCTTCTTCAGCTTGTCGCGGCTGTCTAGGGCTATCACCATTGCGTCCCTGTTCCGATTGACCTCAAGGAGGGCCCAGGACCTCTTCACCTTCTCGGACATGGCCTTGACATCCATACCCGATCCCCTTGCCTTGCGGAGAAGGCGCTCCACATCCTTGAGATAGCCTTCGGTCTTCTCTCGGAAATACCCCTCTCGGAGGTCCAGAAGTGCAGATTTTAGCTCGGAGAGGCTGCTGAGGCCGGCCAGATAATCGTCATTCTTGATGGAGGTCATGACATCCTCGAGCATGGATTTCTGATCGTCCAGCACGAGGCCGGTCTTGGTGAGGAGCCCATAGAGCTTCATGGTGCTTGCGAACTCTCTCTTGACCTCCTCCCTGGCCTTACCTCCCTTGGCCGCCTCGAGGACTTTTTCAGCTAGCGAGAGCGAGCGTCGGACCGCCTCGAAATCCAGCACGGCGAGGTTCTCCCGGGCCAGGCCCAGTGCATCCCTTCCGGAGCCCATTTCTATTCCCGCCTTCTCCACCTTGTCCAGGTCCCTTTCGAGCCGGTCCACGTCGATGGTATATTTCTTCAGAAGGAACTTCTTCTCGTATTCCCGCTTCAGACCGTTGAACTCCACCACGCGCCTCTCCTTGCCAAGGAACTCCTTGAAATCCTCACCCGCTTCCAGCGAATGGGCCATCCGGTCTAGGAAGTCCGCCAGCTGAAGGCTCGGGGTCTGGGCGGAGATGAAGCGCGCCGCCTCGGATATGGATCTGTTCCAGTAGGCAACGAGAATGTGTATCTTCTTGATCTCGTTTCTCAGGGCGCCGTATTCGTCCATCTCGCTCATGTGCTTAAATATGAGATCGGGCGGCATTCTCGCCGTGGAGAGCATGCACATCCTCGTGATGAAGAGATGCATGTACCGCTCGATCTCCGCCTTTTTGGCAACAGAGATGATTATCGGTATCAACAGGGATAGCATAACGAGGGAGGCTGGCAGGAAGTACTTGGCATACCAGGGAATGGCTATGACGGTATTCTTGTCGATGTAGCCGAAGACCAGAGGGATGCCCAGGGCTATGAGGAAACTGGGGACTATGACCATGAAGACATATTTCTTCAGGCTCATGTCCATAGACCTGTAATGACGTCCTATATCCATTCCGGCATCTCTCCTTTTCCTGTCAGTGTCTCACAATGCGAAGGGCAGGCCTTCGACGCCTTCCTTCTGGTATGCCACTATGGCATCCCTTACCTCGTGATATCCCGCAATGTCCTTTTCGATCATTCTCTCAAGTATTCTCTTTCTATCGTTTAGCTCGTCGTATATCTTTGTTCGATCGGTATAACCCTGGATCGCTGCGATCTTCATCTCCAGCATGTAGCTGTTGTAGAGCCCGGCGAAGACGAAGGTATCGTTGGAGGGTTCCCAGTAGAACACCTTCCTGGTCAGCACGGCCTCCGACTCGGAGTCGTATCCCAGAAGCTCTTCTATGGCGGTCATCCGCCGAAGGAACTTGCCGCCCACGTAGACCGCAAGCTGGATGACGCAGATGTTCAGGTTGTCCATGAAGGCCATGGGCACGTTGATGGGATCGCCGGTGAAACGCTGTATCATCTTCTTCACCGATGAGGCGTGGAACGTGGCTATGACGGGATGCCCCGTCTGCATTGCCTGGAAGGCGATGGCGCCCTCCTTGCCTCGTATCTCGCCGACGATTATGTAGTCCGGCCTTGAACGCAGAGCCGCCTTAAGAAGGAGGAACGCGTCCACGTGCTGGTCCTTCGGTCCGGATTCCCGGGTGAGGAGCCGCTGCCACGTATGATGGGGCGGAAGCACCTCCAGGGTATCCTCTGTGGAGTATATCTTGGATGAATGCAGTATGAATGGTAGTGAGGCGTTGAGAGTGGTGGTCTTGCCGCTGGCGGTCTCGCCGCAGACGAACATGCTCAGGCCGTTCTCCAGGGCCAGCCATATGTACGCGGCCATCTGCGAGCTGAAGGATCCCCACCTGATGAGCTGAATTATGGAGAGCGGCACCGCGCTGAACTTTCTGATGGTGAAGCTCGGGCCACGGACGCTCACGTCGTCCGAATATATAATATTGATACGAGACCCGTCCGGAAGCGCCCCGTCCGCGATGGGCTTGGAGATGCTGACCGGCCTTCCCATGCGCTCGGCCATGCGGAGCACGTACTTGTCCAGCTCGTCCTCGGAGCCAAAGCTTACGCTGGTGGGAACCGCCTTGAACTTCTTGTGGATGAGCGTCAGGCTCGACACTCCTATGCAGTGAATATCCTCGATGTAGGGGTCCATGAGAAGCGGTACCAGTATACCACTCTCTATCACGTTACGGACCAGAGCGTAAAGGATCTTGCGGAACTCCTCCTTGGTGACGGGGACCTTCTTGCCGTAGAACAGGGCCTTCTCGCCTATCTTCTCGGCCGGCACCCGCTTTCGCACGATCTTGGTGCTGGCCTTGGCGAGCTTCTTGAGCTTGTTGCGGAACTCGGCATCCGTCTTGTGCGGGGATTCCTGGGCGGCCTGCATGAGCATCTTTGTGAGGATGAGATCGTACTTCTTCTGCTCCATCTCATCCAGGGTGGGTTCGATCACGTTGTAGGTGAGGCCCGAGGCCTGATCGCCCTTCACGTTGATGAAGACGTAGTTACCGAGAGGATATACCACGTTGAAACCCTCCTCCAGAGTGCCCTTGAACTCGTCCAGGGACGAAACGAACTCCATCCGCTTCTTGTCCTCGCGCAGGGATATCCGGTACGCCTCGAAGAGGTGGGGGTTCTCGGCCAGCAATTTCTTCGTTTCCTTTGCATTCATTCGATCATCCTCTCCTGTTTATGCTGTTTCCGTGATCTCGGCGACGAAGCCGATCCCGGGCTCTATACGGAAGCTTACCTTGGACTGCATCCTACCGGCGGCCTGCATGTACCTCCGGATGTCAAGGGAGCGCACTATCTGTCCTGCGAACCGGCCCAGGGAGAGCGTCATGTATATGCTCACATCGGAACGGAGCTGCATCAGGGCCCTCTCGTTCATCTCCTGGGGGTCCACCGTGAGGATTATCATCTTGTTCGAACTCACTATCTTCTTGAAGAACGATATTGTCTCCGACGTACCGGATACGAACTCGACGCTCTGGCTCACCAGGGAAGAGAACGTGTCTATCACCAGTATCTCCCTGGAGTAGAGGCTCTCGGAGCTCATGAGGATCTCGTGGAACCTGTCCCGATCCTGCAGGCCCCTGAGCATGGGATACACCGATATGACGTCGACCCTGCCTCCAAGCATGTGGTTGCTCATGTCGTAACCCAGGGAGTACATCTGGTTGATGAACTCCTGGACCGAGAGCTCCGAGGTCAGGTATGTCACGGTGATATCGTTGCTGAGGAAACCATAGGCGAACCTCTGGGCGATGGCGCTCTTCCCGCTGGTCTCGGGTCCCTCTATCATTATGATAGAACCCGAGGGGAAGGCACCGCCTATATGGGTATGCAGATGGTCTCTCTCGAACTGCAGGTCGAATGTCTTCTTCGCCGTGGTATCACCGTCCTTTCGATCGTTCCTTTCCGGATCATTCTCTTTCCGCTTATGATATCGTCCTTTACATGCTCTCTTTTCCGGTCTATCTCTGTCGTTTCTTCATAGGTCCTTCTCAGTCTATCCCGATCCCTCACTCGATCTCGAAATCGATCCTGTCCGATACGTCTCCGCTCATGGTGACCTGGGCGGAGTGCAATCCTGCGGAGAGATCCGTGGTCACCTCGACCTTCACAACCTCTCCCGGCCCCCAGAGCGAGTCGTCCAGGAAACCGGGCGTATCGACGTAGCTCACGTCGTATTCACCCAGTATCTCGCCATCGAGCACCACGGACAGGTAATTGGTGTCCAATGTCGATACGCCGGTATTCTTAACGTAGAGCTTCACCGGATCGTTGGGCACCTCTCCCGGATCGTTCACCAGCGAGATATCGCTCTTGAGCGTGTCGCTTATGGAGTTCGACCTGTCGCTGACACCGGCAGAGATACTCTGTATCCCTCCGGCAAGAACGGCAACTATCGTGGTTGCTATCACCACTGCTCCTATGAAAAAGAGCAGCTCCGTGGTTCCATTGCTACTTCCCATTGTATCACCATTCCTGTCGAAGAGATTATCTCCGTTCTGTCAATTCGATCGGTCCTCTTTCGGATCATGTCGGGATGTCTCATTGCCTCTCTCTATCCCAGGGCGAAGGTTTCATCCCCGTTGTGAAGGTGGAACCACATGCGGTATCCTAAACGAAGGTCTACCGTGTAGCCCGATTCCTTCGAGAACAGGAATATGGATCCCCCGTTATCGATGGTGGTGTATTCATCGGGACCCTGGGGGTGGGATTTCTTCACCGATATGTTCCCGAGGTGGTTTCCCACCGTGTCGTAGCAGTTGATTCCGAAATTGCCCGTCCTGTTCTCAAGGACGAACACGGCGTCCGCGGATAGGTAATCGGTCACCGTAACGGAGGTGGCTCCGCTCAGGTGGTTTCCGAACTGTATCTTGTGATTTCCTATACCGTCGAATACATCTATATGCTCCTTGTTGTCGATGACGAAGAGCCGCGTCGAGTTGGCGACGATCCCGAAGGCGAAATCGATGTTGCCTGCGAATTTACCGTCGTAGTTGCCCGTGGTCGCATCGTATATGGTCACTCCACCGGAGCCATTTGCAATGTACAGCTTTCCGTTCAGGTAGCCCAGGTCGTGAATATCGAGGTCGTCTCCCGTACCCACGGTCTTCACATAGTTCCCATCGGAATCGTAATGGGCCACTATGGATTCCGTCGCGATGAAGATGGGACCTCTCACGAGGATGTGCCTTGCATAACGCACCCTGTCGGACACGTTGATGAACCAGTCCAGCTCTCCCCACAGGTGGTACCTGTAGGCAAAGGCATATGTGGATTGGTTCGCAAGGACGTAGTGGGCGTCCCAGTACGATATGTTCACCGCATCAGTGGGTGGATCGTAGGGAAGCGAATTGAATCTCTGTGATTCCCCTATCATATCGAAATTCGGGACCACTCCGCTCATGTTCAACCTCACCTCGTATCCTGGCAATACCTTCTCACATGCGCTGAAATCGCGAAACACATCCGTGTCACCCGATACCACCGTACCGTTCACCATGGCAGATATCTCGTCGTCCTCGAAGGCTACGGATCCCGCATTGAGCACACCAACATCCAGCTTCCCGGAGGAGCGGTTGTAGTATGAATACAGGATGTCCAGATCGCTCTCGGTCTTGCCCCAGCTCCAATCCGCCCTATCCATGTAATCCTCCGTCACTTCCGTTATACTGCCACGGATTATTCCGTAGACGGACGAGAAAATGACGAGCAATCCCGTGAATAGGATGATGGCGCCGATGGAAGAGCTAAATCCCATGGTAATCCTCCAGTGCGTGTTTGACTATATGGACTTTCCCGCGATCATGTTGATGAAGAGCAGCGACTTGAGATGGTCCTCGGCCGAGAGCCTCCATCCGGAATAGTGGCTTCGCTTACCGTTGAAGCCGTTCATACCGGAAGACCCGTTCATGCCGTTGGATCCGTACGGCGGGGGAGGCGATTCTCCCCAACCCTCGAAGCTCTCCTCCATGGGTTTGAGCTCGGGCATATGCGAGAATGGCGGTCTGGGAGGGCTGTGCACTGCCGCGGGCATGTCATGGCGGGGTGGCGGCGGCGGTGTGACGCCTCCGATCTCCCCTCTAAGGAAACCCACGATCTTGTACTTGACCTCCTTCGATATCCAGCTGTTGGACACGTAGTACTCCAGGACGAGCGGGACCTTCTTTCTCGGCATCCTCTCGAGGAGGAACTCCAGCCAACGCATCAATGTCACATTGGATAGATAATCCACCGGGATCTCTTTGAGAATGGGACCCCTGTCATCCCTTCCCAGAAGGCCTTTTGTACGGGTCTCGCGGTCATCGACGCCGTCCGTTCCCTGAGAATCGGACGGACCACCTTCTCCAACCTCTATACCCGTTTTTAGAAGCCTAAACGCGTCCTCATAATTGCCTTCATCAAGAAGTCCTTTCACCGTCCCTACGACCTCATCAGTGATTCCTCTCTCGGATACGAACTCGACAGAGATCGGTGGAATCGCCGCATCCGCACCTCCGGACCCCCCCAGGGGCTCGGGACCGTATCCCGCTTCCCCGTCCAGCTCCAGTGGAGCCGGCAGTTCCCCATCCTCCATCGGCGGTGGGATGTCGAGAACATTATCGTCATCCTCGATGAACGGATTGATGTCCTTGTAAACGATCTCGTATATGGAGAGGAGCTTTCTGATGTTGTCCTGTAGCTCCGTTATCTCGCCTCGGATCTTTTCAGAATCCTTCTGGGCCGACGAAAGGCCCTGTTCTATTCGTCCAAGCTTGTCGTCTGTTTCGGTTAATCTCGATTCAAGACGTTCGTTGATCCCTCCCGCCTCGATCCCCACCTCCATTTCACCCTCTCCGGCAACCTCGCCTTCCAGTTCGCCCAGATCCCCTATCTCATCCAGGAGGTCCTCCAGTTCGGTGCCTCCGGGCGGGGGGTCCGCGCCAACCTTGCGGCCCTTATCCTTGTTGCCGATGAGCTTCTTGAACGTCTTGCCGATCTTCATTCCAGCCATCACCTCCTGAGGACCAGCGGGCCTCGTCGTACCGGGTAACGGCGACCGCTCGGGCATCTCGAATCATAAACGGCTGGAACTGAACGGAATCCTGGCTGACCAGGGACGAAAGATCGTACGCTTCCGGAACAGTAACAGACCGGCGGGTTCGACAACACCACGATATGCGGTCTCCACTCGATACGACACCCGAGGGTGCCTCCATCGGGAGATCGCCTCTGAAGATAGAAGACCTGTCTGTGCTACGGTTTGAGATTTCCGGGACGGTCCGGCAGCCCTTCGGGCAAGGAACCGTCGATGTGCGGAGCCGACCTGATCCGTCTTCGGGACGAAAACTCGGTCGTTTAAAGAGCTATCTGTTAGGGAGGCGGTTTGCGTTCATGGCACGACTGCGCGTGTAGATCCCCTTTCCCGATCATGTCCGAACCGTGGAGCGTCCGCTTTTTCCTTCATTCCTCATCCTCGAGGCGAGGATCGGTCGGGATGAAACTCTCTCGATCACTTCTGGATCCGCTCCTGATTCGTACAGGATTGCCTTGGGCATTTCAGCGGCTCCCCCTGTTCGATACGCGTATCGATACACGGTACTTCGAACAACCTGGCCTGCTTCATTCGCCTCTAGACCTGCCCGGTCATTCGAAGCGAGAAGAGCCTGGGAAGTGATTGGATCAGATGGTTCAAGATCTCCGGGGATCAGATATCCTCTCTCGTTACAGGAGATGTCCCCGGCGCCTCCGGTCGTGTTCCGGAAGCGGGGGAAAGGGACGAATGCCCTTTCTTCCCGCATCCTTTCCAGCTTGGCCGGTTTCGGCCGGGCAAATCTCCTGGAGTTTCGAGGGATATCTTCACGCTTCTGCGTACATCTCTGCCTCCTTCCTTCATCCGTGTTCATTTCCGCACACGGGATAATTCAAATCCGTTTTCGGACGCCGTTCAATGATTCCGTAGAGATCGTGCCGGTCGTCGGGACCGCACGCTATTCCATGTGGATCATCAGCGTCCTCTAGACAGGACCGATATCCTCAGAAGCTGACATACCGCGTGGTATATACCGGCGGTGTCGTGAACTCCTCCAGTGTCGGTATCCCGTGCTTGGGTATAATCTTCACCTGACACCATGTCTGCGTTGTGAGTTCAAGGCTCGTCTCGTTGCAGTCGATGTGGAACACCGCGATGTCCCCGGGGGTCATCAAGGCGTGCAGCTTCGAGTTGTTGGTGGGAGCCATATCCCTTAAAGGCTGGCTCTCGAAGTTGTCGATATCGGCTGCGGCGCCCCAGACGGCACCGGAATCAACCCAGGTCAGGGTGACGTCCGAATTTCCGTCGGTGATCTCGATGATCACGTCGGAGACGTTTATTGCCGGGCTACCCGCCAGGAGACCGACCTTGATCTCCAGCGTGTTGATTATCGAATCCGCCCAGTCGTCGGCATTGTACCGGTCCCCGGCCACGTTTATCACCTTGAACCCAGAGGAGACTTCCAATAGAGAAATATCTCCGGTGTGTTCGGCCTGCTGCTGCATCTCGAACGCGGTGGTTATAAGCACCGTCGCTGCGACAGCGGCAACGATTATCATGGCAATGAACACGATAAGCGTGCCCACTCCCATTTCCGCTTCTTCGCTCTCTTGCATTCGCTTTCTGGCTTTCAGTCTGTCCATTTCTTATCCCTCGCTTGCGTTTTGGACATCCGAACCGATCCGGCGATGAAATCATCGCCCGCCGTTCCGCGCGGCCTTTTGCGCGAAAAAGCACCGGCCAGGATGCTCCGTTGGCGTTGGTTCGCCCTACTGACTCTCATGAGTCGATAAGGCTACTGTTATCTTCTATTGAGAAGTACTTCTGAAATCCTTTATTAATAATAGCGTGCAATTACAAGAGGTGATTCTCACACGTGATAATTTCGGTTCATACTGCTTGGCACGGGTCAATAATTTATGAAATATTTATTTGCATTTAATTTATGTGCCAGTATAGATATGAACTAAGCATAAATGCAAGGGATATCGCAACAATAATAAATCTCGATCAACAGAAAGAAAAAGGCGAATCAAGGCCTATTCCATGTAAGAAGTTTTATATACCATTTCTGGAAAACGAACCGATACATAACGATACGTCACACGTGCTATCACCCTTTCCGCAAGGAGGTTCGGAATATCAATGTATCTGTCCGGGGGATGGAATTCGATGTAGACCATATTAGAATTATGAAAGAAGGAGAGCAGCACCCGGAGTATAAGGATGGTAAAAATATGAAGGACCATGAAAAAGGGCTCGAACGTTCTATTGTGAAGACGGGAACAGAGTGACCGTCTTCGTATGAAGCGGCATCGACCCTTGGAAACCGCAGGTTTTCGAAGGCTCAGATGCATCTGCATGATGCATCGGAATGAAATGGGAGCTATTCGGCCGCCTTTACACATGAAGTGTTCATCAATATAAAGACAGGGTGTTGCACCGACCAAATGCAAAGTTGACCTAATTCCACCATACTATC
>CAYRFL010000082.1:0-18519 GCA_964423515.1 uncultured archaeon | reverse complement strand
CATCGTTCAGGTCGAAACCCGAAGAGAACTTGAAGCCTCCCCTGGTCCCGAGGTCCTGTGCCTCCCCTCCGAACTGGTCGTACTGGCTCCTCTTCCCGTCGTCGGAGAGCACCTCGTAGGCCTCGGTAGCCTCCTTGAACCTCTCCTCTGCCTCCTTGTCGTCGGGATTCCTGTCAGGGTGGAACTTCATGGCCAGTTTTCTGTAGGCCTTGGTGATCTCGTCCTTCTTGGCGTCCTTCTTGACACCCAGTACGTCGTAGTAATCATTCTGAGCCATCGATCATCCTCGACTTTGATTGAATTGAGCGGTCAAATAGAAAGAAGGGCCGGGCAGCGTTCAGACCACGGGCCCGGACCCCAAAACATTGCGGACTATGGTTCAGTCCACGTCGTCATAGTCCACGTCCACCACATCCTCGTCCTCGCCGCTGCCTTCGCCGTCTCCGGCCCCCTGGAAACCGGTGTAGTCCTGGTCGGCTCCACCCATGCCCTGGTACATGGCGGCGAAGAGCTGCTGGGAGATCTCGATGAGCTCCTCCGTCTTCTCCTTGAGCTCGTCAAGGTCGTCCCCTTTAAGGGCCTCCCGTAGCTTCTTTATGGCATCCTTTACGTCGTCGATCTTGCTCTCGTCTATCTTGTCCTTGTAGTCCTTTATGGCCTTTTCCGTGGTGTAGATGAGAGTGTCCGCCTTGTTCTTCGCCTCGATGAGTTTCACCTTCTGCTTGTCCTCGTCCGCGTTCTCGTCGGCTTCCCTCTGCATCTTGTCGATGTCATTCTCGGACAGCGTCGCCGTACCGGTTATGGTGATATCCTGCTCGTTACTGGTGGCCAGGTCCCGTGCTGAAACGTGCAGTATGCCGTTCACGTCGATATCGAACTTGACCTCGATCTGCGGCACGCCCCTGGGCGCGGGCGGTATGCCCACCAGGGAGAACTTTCCCAGGGTCTTGTTCTGGGCCGCCATGGGCCTCTCGCCCTGGAGCACCAGTATGTCCACGGCGGGCTGACTGTCGGTTGCGGTGGAGAATATCTTCTTTTTTGACGTCGGTATAGTGGTATTTCGCTCGATTATCCTCGTCATCACGCCTCCCAGGGTCTCGATACCGAGGGAGAGCGGCGTGACATCCAGCAGGAGCAGGTCCTTGACCTCCCCGCCGAGAACGCCGGCCTGTATGGCTGCGCCAATGGCCACGCATTCGTCGGGATTGATCTCCCTGCTGGGCTCCTTCTTAAGGTAGTTCTTGATGGCATCCTGCACCGCCGGGATCCTCGATGAACCTCCCACCAGGAGGACCTTGTCGATGTTCGAGGGCTTGAGGCCCGAATCCTTCATGGCCCGCTTGGTGGGCCCCATGGTCTTGTCGATCAGACCGCTTGTCAGCTTGTTGAACTGCGCCCGCGTCAGGTTGTAATCGATGTGTTTTGCCTCACCGTCCACCTGGGCGATGAAGGGTATGTTGATGTTGGTCTGCGGCACGCCGGACAGCTCGATCTTGGCCTTCTCGGCGGCGTCCTTCAGCCTCTGCAGGGTGGTATGGTCCTTGCGCAGATCCAGTCCGTTCTCCTTCTTGAACTTGACCGCCAGGTAGTCGATTATCTTCTTGTCGAAGTCGTCGCCGCCCAGCATGTTGTTCCCGCTTGTCGCCTTCACCTGGAACACTCCGTCGCCGATCTCCAGTATGGATACGTCGAAGGTACCTCCGCCCAGGTCGAACACCAGGACCTTCAGGTCGTTCTGCTTGTCCAGACCGTAGGCCAGGGCCGCGGCCGTTGGCTCGTTGATGATCCTCCGGACCTTCAATCCGGCAATCTTGCCCGCATCCTTGGTGGCCTGGCGCTGGGAGTCGTGGAAGTACGCAGGGACGGTGATGACCGCCTCCTCGACCTTCTCGCCCAGGTAGTTCTCGGCGTCCTCCTTCAGCTTTCGCAGTATCATCGCAGATATCTGCTCGGGGGTGTATTCGTCCCCCCCCATCTTCGAGCGGTGTTTGCTGCCCATCTTCCTCTTGATGGAAGCCACGGTGTTCCTCGGATTCGTAATCGCCTGTCTCTTCGCGATCTGGCCAACCAGCCTGTCGCCGTTCTTTGTCACTGCGACGACGGAAGGCGTGACCCTCGCTCCCTCTGCATTGGGAATTACGGTTGCCTCGCCTCCCTCCATCACAGCCACGGCGGAGTTGGTGGTACCGAGATCGATTCCTATGATCTTTGCCATTTCTGTTCACTCCTTTATTATTTTATGTAGAGATTGCATTTCGTATCGTTATTCTTCAATAGGTGTCCCTTTGTCTCCTCGGGGGACCACCATGGTCCATCAGCATGTTCATGGCGATTCCCATGTTCTCGAGATAGCATATGCCTTCGATGGCCGCCATTCTACGCGCGATCTCCATTACCTGCATTTTCACCATCTTGCTATCTTACGGCCTCATCAAGTAGCTGTCCTATGGCCTCCTCGATGACCTTGATCCGCATGTCGAGTTCCTCCGAGAGTGCGTCGACGTCGAATGTATCCTTCTCGATGAAATAGTAGAGCACCCTCCTGGCGGTATAGTCCGAGGCCATCTCCCCGATCACCTCTCTGCCCAGGCGGAGCGCGATGGATTTGAGCTTCAGGAGCATGTCCCTCTGGTTCTCCTTCTTGTAAATCTCCTGGTTTATGTTCCCGATCAGTTCGGAGACCCGCTTGAGGCGCTGGCGGGAACTTGGCGTGTTGATGCACCTTTCAAGCTCGTGACCGAACCGGATTATCTTCTCTCCTGCATCCCTGGCCCCTGCATCCGAAAGGGCGGGAAGAGGGCTTCGGACCCTCTCGTTCTGGTCCTTCACCTCGGCCCGGAACGTATCCGGGGACATGTATATCTCAATGGTGAAATGCGCCGCAGGGTAGTAGAGCTTTCTCGGAGGGCCGTCGGGACTCTTCTCCATGTGACTCTGTACTAACCCGGCCTCCTCCAGCACCTTCAAATGCTTCATGACGAGTTGCTGCGATATGTTGAGTTCCTTGGAGAGCTGCAGGGCATAATGACGTTCCTTCGTAAGCTTGGATAGGATATTCCTTCTCGTATGATTTCCAAGCACTCCGAGAAGTCCGTCAAGGGCGATCCCCGATCTACCAGCGTCTTCAATATCCATGGTTAACAACCTCGGGTTGTATACTCAACGATTTATCTATATGTCACTAATAGTATATAAATTTGGCGTCTAAAAAAGAAAAAGAGGCCGGGGTCCGATCCATGATCGGAGGCCGGTCCGTGAAAGGTGTCTATGGGCACTAATCGACGTTCAGAACGAGCATTCCCTCGTATTCGTCCTCCTCGATCTTCTCGAGGAACTTGGGAGGTATCTCCTTTGCTATAAATACCGTATACCCCGCCTCGCCGATGGTATAACCATCCTCGATGGCACCCTTTGCATCGACCCGAAGGATTATGGGGTTCTCCACCCTGTGGCTCCCCGCCTCGATAGCCGAGTCCAGCGTCTTCGAGAGGTGGACCTTCTTCCTGTCCACGGGCATGATACCGCTCTCGAGTAGAATATCTATCTCCGCATTGCTGGTGGGATAGAACAGGACGTCGGGAATGTTCTGAGTCGGTAGGTCCGGCTCCACTTCCACTGTATGCCCGTAAGTGGCCCTGATGGAATTTCCGACTATCTGATATCTCTTCTTCTTGTCGGTGTCCACCATGGCCCTGATGTGATGCTGTCTAAGCCAGAAGAATTGCTTTCTCCTGCCCTGTACGGCGTTTACCATGTCCGGGAGGTTCACCCAGGCCCTTCGATCCATGCTGAGATTGAACTTCTCCGGAAAATGCCTCAGTATCCCTGCCATCAGCCGTCCGATAGAATCCATTTCCTCATCGTTCATCAGGAATTTACCCTTCTTATCGCAAATGGGGCATCCGGGACCCCTGTAATAACCGTGCTCCATACATGCGCCCAACATATTGTACCACTCCTTCCCTGTACTTCATGTTGTCAATGGTGCAAACCTTGATGTGTCTGCGACACGTATAGTTCTTTCGAGGTACTCGAAAGATTTCGAATATTCGAAGTTTGCAGCTTGACACTGTGCGCGGTATCGTCCGTAGGCACACTTGCCGAGGACGCAGGGGCATTTGATGCCCCGTAGTGCAACGCGCGCGTGTAACGCAGATACCGCTTCATTTAGCGATCGTTTCGAGCAGTTTTTCGAGGTTGCCGTTGATCTTCGTGAGAATACCTATCATCCGCTCCTGCCGCTCCAGCATCATATCCTGCTTGAGCCATACAACCTTCCAGGGAGCCTGCTTGAGGGCCACCTGGCTTTGGAAAAGCCCCTTGCCGGCCTCCTCCATGAGCTCAGATATGTGTCGCTCGGCGAGTATGCGCTCCTCCCTCATTCTGGAAAGGATATCGTTATCCGTTCCATCCGCCTCGTCATTCTCATCCTTCGGGGGCATAGCTTTCTCCACCATCCTCAGCACTCCTTGAAAGTCGTTGCGATCACAGTAATGTTCTCCTGGCTATTCCGTACATCCATATATAAGTATAATCCCGGTTTAATCCAGAACGTAAGTCAAAGCCTTGTACGATGGATAAGGCGGAGGCACCATACTCGGACTATCCGGCTTAAAATCCCAACCGAACCATATGGAACTTGACACGCTCGATCGAGTGAAAAAAGAGTACGGCAGAACCATTTGAGCACCGATACAGGCTATCGAGTTATAAAAAAAGATAAATGCAGAATCATTCCAGAGCCGAAACTACCAATCGAGTGATAAAAATGGACCCGCCGGGATTTGAACCCGGGGCCTTCTCCATGCCAAGGAGACGATCTTCCGGACTGATCTACGGGCCCATTACGAATGAGCGAAGCGAATGAGTAATGGGCGGTTAGGCATATCACGGATATGCCAATGGGCCCATGATGAATGAGCGTGGCGGATGAACGGGAAATCAACTTTATCGGTGCAGATTCACCCTGTTTCCCCCGTTCTCCGGGAATGGGGGATAAACCCGATAATATTTAATAATGTTTTCTCCGCCTTTTCGAGCATGACCCATGTCCGGAAATGCCATCCGTCTCATTTTTAATGAACTCTTGATAATAATATTAATATGAAGCATGGCATTAACTTTCAGCCGAGAGGCAAATACAGAATTTTAGCACTATCTCGGTCCGCACCAATGTTCATCGTGATCATATGACCATCATCGAGACCCACTCCCTGGCGAAACGGTACGGCAGGGTGGAAGCCCTGCGCGGTGTATCCGTGGCGCTCTCCGATGGGGCCGTGGGCCTTCTGGGACCGAACGGGGCGGGAAAGACGACCCTTCTTCGCATACTCCTGGGACTTACCATTCCCACATCCGGTACCTTCTCTCTCCTTGGCTCCCCCGGGGGCTCGGGAGGTTTCGACATCAGGAGAAGGATTGGGTACATGCCCGAACACGAGTGTCTGATACCGACCATGACTGCGGTCTCCTTCATCAGTCACATGGCCATGCTGAACGGGCTGCCCAGAAGGGACGCCATCAAGAGGGCACACGAGGCACTGCACTACGTAGGTATAGGGGACGAGCGGTATCGCCTCATCAAGACCTACTCCACCGGCATGAGGCAGAAGATCAAGTTCGCCCAGGCCATCGCTCACGATCCCGACCTTCTGTTCCTGGACGAACCCACCAACGGAATGGACCCCGAGGGAAGACGTCAGATACTTTCCCTCATTCGGGACATACACGGAAATCACGGCAAATCCGTCATACTATCCTCCCATCTTCTGACCGACGTTGAAACAGTCTGCAAACATGTGGTTCTCCTCGACCAGGGCAGCCTTGTGCTCGAGGAGGATGTTAGCGTTCTCAAGGAGGGCGAGAGAGATACGCTTGAGATAAAGATCAAGGGCGATGAGAAGCTCTTCCGGAAGCTGCTCACGGAGGGGGATTTCGATTTCCAGGTGGAAGGACAGTTATTCCGTGTCCGGCGGGAGGATGAAACTCTTTCCAGGATAGTGGGCATATGCGCCGATAACGGGATACAGCTGAGGTATGCCAACCAGAGCTACACCTCCCTCGAGGATATCTTTCTCGAGACGGTGCGCAGCAGTCGTGAGCTCGCAAGCTCTTCAGGGGGTGGCGGCAGTGCCAATTGAGAAAAAGGGATACCGTACGTGGTCGGGTACCACAAGGGGCCTTGCGGGGCGTGTGCTGTCCCTATCGCTGAACGATCTTCGTTATAAGATAAAGAGGCCCGCAGTAATCGTCATACTCGCGTTTCTGGGGATTTATTTCCTCATCGCCGGGCTCATCCCCATCCTTCCGAGTCTGTTTGCCGGTGAGAACTTTTTCATCGAGGATCCCACACCGCATTACAGCAGGACCCTGGTTCCAGAGGTCCAGGTCCTCGGGGCGGAAATTTACGATGGAAACGACACGCTTGTCAGCCAATTGGATGTGAATGACGGACTTTTCGACCTGTCCCTGCCTCCGGGCATGAGGGTGTTTTACCGACTGGAGGTGAAAAACGTGGGAACCGGAGTTGGGAAGGTATGGGTTCAGCTTGACCCGTCACCGCAGTCCGGGAGAGCCGATCAGTGGACATACGATCTATCCATAATGGAGCAGAACGGGAGGAGTGAGGGCGTGGGAATTGCGCAGGATCGGGAGCGCCCCACCGATCATCCACCGGAATGGAGGGGGATTGATAACGATTATTCATCATTATCGGTAGAGTTGTCATCGGGTGCTTCCCGCGAGGTTTTACTCCTCGTGGACCTTTCTGAAAACGCCTCATACGACACACTTTCTCTGGGGGTGACCGTCTATGCCGAGTATTACGACGATTTCATGATGATGGAGGACGGTTACTGGGAGGAGTGGACTGATTATCGAACCACCGTGCGCTTCGATATAAGGCCGGATATTGCTCCACCCGTCTCCTCGCTGCGTGGATCCCTGGTTCTGGAGCTGACGGGTGTCACCGATCCTGAAGGAAAATGGCCCGAGGACCGATTGAAGGATCTTTTCACATCCCCTCCAGAGGTGAAATGGAACCGGGAGCTGAGATTCGAGTTCACCCTGAGGAATGTCGGCTCCGAAACCCTCCATGCAATACTGCTGGGATACGACCCGTCCTATCTTAACATACGGGGATTCTACGACGAATACGAACGATCCCTGGAGGATGCTGAGCAGCCGTTCAGTATTGGAGCGGGAAACACCCTTGTCCGCGAGGTTGTCGTGAGGCCACATGAATATGATGAACCGTCGCTCTATTACCTCGGAGTGGTGGCTGTGGCGAGTGAGGATGATAATTATTTCGATCCGGATACGCTCTCCTATTACTATGATGGCGGGATGTCCCCCGACGACGGCAACGAAACCCGCGGCAAGAACCAGTCTTACGAGCTCGTCGCTTTCCATGTGAGGTCCCGCCAGTTGCCCGTGGATGACGAAACCGCCAAATACTTCTTCGGCGTATTCTACATGGGCGGCGTCAACGTGTGGGTCATCGTATTCGCCATCGTGGTGGGCTCCGGCCTGGTGGCGGACGATCGGGCCAACAAGACACTTCCACTCTACTATTCCAAGGCGATCCCCCGGTACGGCTACGCCCTGGGCAAGTTCATCGGTTTTTTCACAATGATGCTCCTATCCACAGTGGTACTGAGCCTTGTCTGGTACAACGTGGTGATGCTGCTGGCAGGCTTCTCGTGGGATTTCTACACCTCGCATCTCTGGGTCATGGGCGCTCTGACCCTGTACGGGCTCCTGGTGAGCGCCATACTATCCGCCATGGTCCTGGCCGGGTCGACCCTGTCCAAGAACCGGTATTTCGTCGGTGCGGGCGTCATCGCCCTATTCCTCATATTGACCCTGGTGGGAACCATACTGTGGGGGATAGTGAGGGATGATAACATGTTCCTGTTCTCATTGTCCAACGACCTCTATTACGTGGGGGAGGCCCTGTTCGACTTGGGGACTCCCGCCGTGAATTGGTGGTATTCCCTCCTGGTTCTACTGGGAGTGTTCCTGGCCTCGGTATTCACCATATACATGCAGCTCGTCAGAAGGGAGGAGGTGGTATCCTGAGCGTCCCGGAGACACGACCTGCATCGGAGAAGAAAGTCCCCTCCCGCCGAAAAAAAGGGAACGGGGAGAGCGAGGAAAATGATGGAGGAAATGAGGATAAAAGGACCGGAAGGGACGGGGGGATTGAGGGCATCTACCTGGAGAACGTGTCGAAATGGTACGGCGAGGTCATGGGCCTCATAGACGTCACGGTGCGTATAGGCGGGGGCGTAACCGGCATACTCGGGCCCAACGGTGCCGGAAAGAGCACTTTCATCAAGCTTGTGACCGGCCAGATCCGGCCGGACAAGGGAAACATCACCGCATTCGGAATGGGAGTCTGGAACAATCCCGGGTACAACCGCATGATGGGCTACTGCCCAGAGTTCGAGAACATGTACGACTGGCTCACCGGAGTCGAGTTCGTGGAGATCATGCTCAGGTTGAGCGGTTATGACGCTGGGAGAGCCAGGACGCGTGCCTGGGAGTCCATCGACATGGTGAGCCTTAGAAAGGAGGCGGAGAGAAAGATCGCTACATATTCCAAGGGAATGCGCCAGCGCATCAAGATCGCACAGGCCATCGCACACAAGCCCCGTCTGCTCTTCCTGGACGAGCCCCTGGCCGGCACCGACCCCATAGGACGCGTCGAGCTCATAAACCTTATACGGCGCCTGGGCGCCTCGGGGATCTCTGTGGTGGTCTCAAGCCATATTCTTCACGAGATGCAGCGCATGACCAAGCGGATAATGATGCTGTACAAGGGACGTCTCCTGGCCTGGGGCGACATGGACGATATCAGGGGCAAGCTGGACCAGTACCCGCACACGGTGGAGATTTGCACCGGCGAGCCCCGCAGGCTTGGTGGCTACCTCATCGGGCTTCCCCAGGTGAGCTCGGTTCAGCTGGTACCATCGAAAGCCGCCCTCAATGTCAAGGTGCAGGAACCGGACGAGTTCTACACTGAGCTGCCCCGCATACTGGCCCGAGAGGGTATCGAGATACAGCGGCTCGGAAGCCTCGACGAGGACCTGGAGTCCATATTTTCATACCTGACAAGGAGGGATGGATCCCCATGAGCACGGAGAGGGATACGGACACGGGCGCGTCGACCATCATGGTACTCGCAAGGCTGGCCTTCATACAGCTCCTGTACCGTAAGCGCACGATCTTCCTTTCCCTGTTCATGCTCATACCCGTGGCCATCGCCCTGGTCTGGGCCATGAAGGAGAAGAACCCTTCACCCCTGCGGGATTTTTCCCATATATTCTTCGTGGTGCACCTTCACATACTGCTGCCGCTCCTCACCCTACTTCTAAGCGTCAATCTGTTCAACAGCGATATCAAGGATCGAACGATAACGTACCTGCTGATAAGGCCCCTTCCGAGATGGACTATCCTGGTGGGTAAGTTCCTTGGCCTGGTATGTGCGGAGCTGCTCGTTTTCCTGCCCTCGGTCATTCTCACATTCATCATATTTTTAAGCATCGGAGGAGTGGAAAGCTACTGGGACGACCTTGGGGGTTTCATTCTGATATCGGTCTTCGGTGTCATCGCCTATTCCGCCTTCTTCACCCTTCTGGGCATAACCTTCAAACATCCGCTGCTCCTTGGAATATTCGTAGCCTTCTTCTGGGAGAAGACGGTATCGGCCATCAGCACCACCGTTGGAAAGCTCACCATCCTGTATTACCTTGTATCCCTGGGTGAGGGTGTCATCGATGTGGATCCCTTCGCCGATCCATCTTCCAGCGTCTCCGGGATCACTTCCGTGATAGTCCTTCTGTCGCTCACAGCTTTTTTCTCTCTACTCTCGGTGATGGCGCTGAACAGAAAAGAGCTGGATTGATAAAGCGGTGCTCGGCCCCCGTCATATGCCCATGATACTCTCGAAATCTCTCCATGAACGGTGGTTCTCCTCCAATCTATGCTCGACATTTGATGGATTGGATGAGCGAAAGTTCAACTCTTCTGACCTGCCGATCCCGTTTATTATATCCTTGATGCGCCGGTGTCCGTTCTCCCCCTCCATGATACTAATGAGGGCTCTTTGATGTCGGCACCAGGTCCAGTTCTCGTCAACGTCTGCATGCGGACCCGGGGGAGCAGTACCTTGGTTCTCGCCCTGGAACACGTATGGATGGTATGCCGAGAGACATGGAGGTGCGGTACCGGTGAACCAGTGGGCATCACCCGCTTCGCTCAGCAGCGATACCTGGGAACCCGTGGAAAGAAAACCCCCGTGCATGCATATTCCCGCATCATGATCGCGGAGTATATCTGCGGCATTCACGGGTGAAAGATCAGCGCTGTGCTTTCTTAGAAGTGACCTGCACCTTCCCTCCCTTGAATAGGGGGATGGCTTGGGATCCCATCCACCCTGGGAGAAGACCGAGGCGAAACTGAAATTCTCCATGCTTCCGCAGAGTTCTCTCTTGACAGCGTGTTCCAGCAGACCATCGGATCTCATATCGCCAGGGCCCGATATGGAGAGTCTGTTGGATATGTTCCTCGGCCCCTCGATTATTCTTTCCGCCGCCCACCAGCGGTCCGCTGTTTCGAGAACCCACGCCTCCCTCCGATCCGCCAATAGAAAGGAGTTATGATACCGCATATCCCCGGAAAGGGTGCAGCCCCCTCCCTGACCGTGCCGCTCCAGTAGTTCCGTGATGACCTCCAGGGCCTTCCTTGCGCTGGCAGCCCTTTCTAGACCCAGGCGCACGAGGTCCATTCCCGTAAGCCCCGTGTCCCGTACCGGCTCCGTTGTCCAGACCGCCTCGTTCCCTATGGCGACCCCGTGCTCGTTGGTCCCCATCTCGACGCCCCACATCCAGTATGGCTGGGACAGAAGGACAGCATATGTCTCCTCCGCCTGGGGAATGGAGATATGGGTGCATCTCAACTCGGAGGGGACCGGATGCCTGCATGCCGGAATATGGGTAACCAGCTGCACCTCGTCGGCCGGACGATCGCTGTTCTTCCCGAACAGGGTGCCGCCCCCCTGGCCCCGGCGGGTACGGACCATGACGAACGTGTCGCACATCATAATAGAGATGACAATGCTCATAGATGAATATTGCGTCCGATGCCTTCTTTCATATTGTCAATGGCGCGAAACTTGATGTGTCTCGACACATTTAGTCCATTCGAGTCCTGGTGCATCATAGATACACTTGGCTTTGCCCGTTTCACTACGGGGCATAATATGCCCCTGCACCCTCGGGGCGTTACCCTGCGGGTGCCGAGGCGTGACTCGGTAAATCGTTACTCGAAAGGTTTCGACGGGTCGAAGTTCGCAGCTTGACAATCCTCGACGGAATCAAAGATTCGTCTGGCATGAGCGATCTTGCTGAATCAGAGATTCAGCTATTCCGATGTGTCTGTTGACACATCTAACTTGACCGAGCATTGCCGGTCAAGCCTTGCCAAGACGTATCTTGGCAAGCCGTTACCTGTCATAGTTCGCGGTATCGCATTGATGCAGATGCCACGGAATTCATTATATCAAAACATATTTAAATCCACAATTCCATGGGATTGGAACCGGGAGGAAGCTATCTTGCCAAGGACGCCAGACAGGGATGAAATCATACGTTCAGCAGTGGAGGACGTATACAACGGTCTGCTGGCAAGATTCCGGAACACCCTTCTAAGCGATGGATTCGAGAATGCCGAGACCTTCGTTAACGGGGTCCTTCCCTATGTTCGCCTCATACTCCAGAGGATAGACGAGGAACTGGAGGAGGCCCGGATGGAGCAATCGGAGGAAGAGGTACCCGAGGAGATCGAGGTGGGTGGCGTGGTGGACCTCGATCGTCTCTCCGATTCCATATCCGCACTGCTGGAAAAGATACCTTCCCGCTCGAGCACGGCCACTCCTGCCAGGATGAGCCTTCCACCTGCGGCTGTAAGGCAGATATCGCAGGAAGAGGTGCGTTCATACGCCGAAACCACGAAGAAGGTTACCCAGGAACAGGGGTACCGCACGGAAGCGTTCTATCCGCCGGGATCTAAATACGGGTCCACATCCCAGGCTACGAGTGTGCAGGGGACCGAGTATTATGCTCCGAGCCGGCAATCCCAGGGGGGACAATCCGTAACCCACTCGCCTCCTCAGGTGGTGCAGAATCCCGTTAACAGCGCCTACGGGACGCAAAAGGGAGGATACGGCGTACAGGCGCAGGTTCAAACTCAGTATCAGTCACATACCCAGTCCCAGAATCAGTCACATGCCCAATCCCAGTATCAGTCACATGCCCAATCCCAGTCCCAATATCCACAGGCGGCGGCGGAGCCCGGAGGGGGCGGCAGATACGGCGGGGGTGCATACTACGATTCAGAGTTCAACGTACCCCAGAGATCCGATTCCTATGCGCCCCGCCAGATCGACCAGCTCATACTGTACAGCAACGTGCAGCGGGAGAGGAGGAACTACCCGGAAGCGTTGAGATACCTGGAGATGGCAAAGGAGCTGCCCGAGTACTTCATTTACGATTTCTACCGAGACGAGGTGCTGGACCTGGAGGACCGCATAGAGAGGGAGCGTTCCAGGGGTGCGCCGACCTACGTGGCCAACGTTGTGGATACGCGGTACGGCGGCTTCGATTACATCAGTCAGAAGAAAAAGGAAAAGGACTGGCTCGATGACGATGATTTCTGATTCCGATATATAATAGGGAAGTGTCGATTCCTCTGATTATTATAAGCGTTGTATTGTTAACCTACTCGGTGCAACGTGCGTAAGGGAAGCAAAAACCGATTTCGTAAACGAGAGCAGGTCAGGGTATCCTCTGCCTCCGCCGTCTCTATTTCATTTTTGTTATAAGCACTTCCAGCTCTCTTGGCGATGGGATATAGAAAAAGTGTTCATGCTGAATGATCTGTTGAACTCGAGTTTCTTCTTCCTTGCAGGGGTAACGATCCCACAAAACCCCGATCCAAACGCTATTGTTGTGGGTTTCACAGTGCGTCCACAAGCGCGCGCTGGACCTCGTCGATGAGCTCTGTGAGTTCGTATGGTTTGATGATCAGGTCGTCGTCTATCTCCTTGAAGACCGTCCCGGAATATCCCTGCTTCTCTAGTGATGCCTTCACGACATCCCCTGCATACTGGAGATATGCCTGGATGATTGTGGCAGTGGTCTGGTTCAGGTATATCATCCTCGTGTCTTCGGCCGGAATGTTCGATATGTCCATTAATTCACCTCCTGGTTCATATGGGTCATTTATCCTCGTATTCTTTCTTCCTCTGATTCCTGTGGGTCTGCCACTTTTCCTTCCTTTTGTCACGGCCTTTTTCCCATTCTGCCCTCCTCGCCGCCCTCCTCTCGGTCCAGTTGGCCTTCTTGGATTCTCGATCGGCGTGAAAGTTATCCTTTTTCGTCTGCTTCTCGTTCTCCCACTTGGCAACCTTTTTCTTGCTCCCCATCTTGTCACCAAGTAAATAATGGTGAAAATTGTATATTAAACCCTCGTCCAGGTAATCCTCCGGGCTATAAATCAGGATGCATTTGCTTACGATATTTTTGTATCGGGATTAACATCCAATATCCCTGCACACAAATAATCCCCATTCCCCCATCAACTGCATCCTCCGCAGGCCGGCTACCTGAACCGTCTGATCGGAACACCTGCGGGAACGATATAGATAGTATATTTTGCCTGCATGTTGTCAATGGTGTAAAGTTCGAAAGTAATTCGAAGTTTGCAACTTGGCAACGTTCGCAGAACCGCAGTTCGTAAGGAACGGTTCTGCTGAATTTATACTTTTTCGTGAAAATGGTGTGCAGGCGGGAACGGGTGTAGGCACATGCGTCACCCACCCGCTCACGGTATGAAAGTCATCACCAGCGTACACCCCAGGACCGCAACCGCGATGGTGGCAAGCGCGCTCTTGACCAGTACCGAGGTAGAGGAGTTGATGATCGACGTCAGCCGAGCAGTGTTCTCAACGCCGAATACGCGGAGGTCCTTCACGGTACCGCATTTCATGCCCGCCTCCACACTCTCCAGATCGCCCAGGGCCGCCAGCACTGTTTTCCTGCTGCGTTCGACTATAACCTCTGTGGTGGTCAGGAGGCCCACCGGGTTGTATCCTCCGAAGTTCACGTTCACCCGATGGTTGTCGCTGGTGAACACCTCCGCCTCGTCCACCAGGTCCGCCACCGCCTCGATGACCGCCTCGCGGAGGCCCGGCACCATGTTGTTTCCATCGTACAGAATATAAGCCGTCCGCTGCTCCCCGGCCTCCACCACCATGGCCTGAATTCCCGCTCCGGCCAGGCCGTCGTCCACCGAGAAATCTTTATCCTGGGCCACGCCGATCCTGGTTCCTTCCGTCCCGCTATTCCTTGCCCTGGCCACGTTCCCCCGGAGCTTCCGCAGTATCTCGAAGCTTCTCCTGGTACCGAAATAGACGCCCCCCGCACCCGGCTCCAGGCAGTTGTGGGCGTCCACCAGCACCGCTTCGGAGGCCCCCGCCAACCGGGATTCCAGCACGCTCATGTAGCCGGTGCTGTAATCGATGTCGTCGCTTGGCTCCGGTGCCGAGGTGTAAACGCTGAGAGCGTTGTCCCCGAAGAACTGGGTGCATACGTGGAACCTGCCCCGGTCGCGAACGAAACGCCCCGTCCTCTCACTGAATTCGAGCCTTCGCACCAGATTCCTGACGGTACTCGCCACCTTGCCGGTCTCGGACGTGCTGGCTATGTTGATATCGTGCGTCGCGGGGCCGTGGAACATCAGGAGGTTCTCCGTAACGCCCGCGAGCCGCTCACCCACCTTCCGAGTGAGGTCGCTGCCCCCGATTATACCGAAGGGGCCCGGGTGTATGGACGGGATTATCATCAGTGCCTTGAGTGGCTTTTTATCAGTACCGTTCTTACCTTCACCTTTCTTCGCCTCGTCGCCGATGGTACGGAAGCCCACGACTCCAAGGTAAACGTCCAGCGGCTCCGAGAAGCTCTGGAAGAACCTCTCGAGGCCTGCGACGCCCTTGCGCCCTCTCTCCGTCATATGCGCCAGGGCGTGGCCTACGTTCTCCCACAGATCCGCACTGAAATCCGATAGCATCGGTGACTTCACTGTCTCAAGGAACCACACGATGGTACAGAGAAAGATGAGGGAGAACAGTGCCGCCAGCGCCCAGTCCATGTTGGCGTGGTCAGGTGGAAAGATGAAATGAACGCTGATAAAGCCCAGAACTGGCTGAGTTATCGTCGGAAAGAGGGCCCGCAGGTGCTTGCTGTTGGAGGTGGCGATGATGAAGAGATGCCTGGGCCAGATGACGAAGGCATAGACGAATACCATGGTGATGTAAAGATCGACGTCCAGACCCCTGCCGAAGAACAGGTAGACGAGCAGAAGGGGGCCCATTGCACAGAGGGATACGAAGCACAGGAATGCAGAGCGACGAAGGTAGAGCCTCCCGCCCAGGATGCGGTCCAGAAGGGTGGCTGCGAACAGCGACGTGGCCGCCGGCATCAGAAAGAGGGCCAGTCCGTAATATATCGAGGTCATTCCGACCGTTCCGGATTCGATATAATCGACCAGGAGACCGTAGAGCATCGATATGAGCACGATCGGTAAGGCGAAATAGAGGGGATTTGGGGTCCTGAAAACGTATTTCGATATGTTGGCTGTCTTCTGTACGCTCTGCTGGGCCGATACGGCCGTGGCCTTTCTCCCCCCGTACTCCCTCTGTAGCTTCTCCTTGCGTTTGCGGGGCGAGATGCCGTCGGCCTTCAGATCCATGGTCATTCTCCGTTCTGCCGGTCGGATTGGGTTCGATACGACATGGACGGTGATGATATAAAGCACTATTTCGGGTTTTCGTCATTGGCATTATTCCGATCCGAAGAGCCGATCGAGACGATGTGTCGCCCCCCCCTTGGCCCCCGGAGTGAAATGTATCGCCACGGCACACCCGCCCCCGTCCGGCCTTCCTTTCTTTTCCCGCTTTCCTTTTCTGGCCGTGGTGGGTGGCAAGGTAGCAATAGGTGTCGTTATTGAGGTGGTTTGCGAGTGGATGTCTCGACGATGCAGACGAACAAATGTTCCTGCTGTTACAAACATTTGTTCAAATGCATCTATCTACATCTGTTAACCTGTACCATCGACAAATGTCCCCCCATCTCCACCCGACAGACCCCCCACGTTCCAACTCATCCTTAAACCGCCAGTACTGAAAAGAGTTTACTTTCACTCGACCCTCCCCCGGTTTATCCCTTATATACTCCCCGAGGCATTTGTTACCCCGTACGGGACCTCCGTTACCCGGTTCAACGATAAAACACAATGGAAGCGATAGTATGAGCAAGCGGCACAAGAAGCAAAAGCCAACAAAGCGACAGAAACAACAAAAACAACAGAAATACAAAGAACTCGTAAGGACCATAGAATCCGAATTACCCGACAGGATATCCCGAACAGAGTCAAGGATACTCCTCCACGTACTCATCAACCGGTTCGACGGCTTCGCCCGCCAGCAGAACCTGGTAAACACCTACATGGCCCACAGATATCACTGGGGTAACAAGCGCACTGCGAAGGTCCTCCGTACCCTGGCCGAGATAGGCGTAATCGATCGCAGAAGGTCCGAATCCGACAACTGGACCCTCTTTTTCATCGTCCGCGGCTTCCTCGAAGGGTGCCGGGAACGGATAATCCGCGCGGTAGCAGCCATAAAGGAGAGGCTCTGTCGCCGCGTTTTCGCGATTCCCTCGCTCAGGCATGTTCGGCGGGCACGTTTTGTTACGTGAGCATTGCCGGGGCACGAGGATCGTGCTAACTATGACGATGGCTCATTTCCCATCCTGCCGTGAGAGAATACCTGTATATTACACTGTTCCTGCACATCCAATGGAAAAGGATATATTCCTTGAAGTCGATAGAATGGATGGAGTGGATGTTCCTTTGGAAAGTATAGTGAAAACGGCAACGAGATTCGCCGAGGAGGGGGCAGATTGAAATTATGGACAATTTTTTACTTATTTCTGATTGTACTTATTTTACATTCGGGTGGATGTTTTTCCAATGAAAAAGACATTAATGGAAATAATGATCAGAAATGGATAGACATACATTATGGTTATGGATTCGAGATAGTATGTGAATCATCTCCTTTTACAATTATTATTCCAACAGTAATGAATTATTCGAAAGACTCGATTATTAATAAAAACGATTTTAAAGATGTAAATAATATAGACTCTGTGAGTATAATAAATACCGCTTTTGGAACCGCAATAGAAATAAATTCATCCGATAATGTCAATTATCATACCGGGGGGAATGTAAAAGTGGAATATTCTGATAATCCGATGAAGAAAAAGTATTACTTAAGTTTGGAGCAGAATGAAAGTGAATTGTATGCATATGATAATTTAACAAGAAATTTTCATATCTTTTTTAATGGATCAGGAAAAGTACAATTAAAACTTTTTTATTCCTTAGAATATACCCTCCCTCGCTCGGTGGAAAATTGCATTTATCAAGAGAAATACGAATTTGAAACGTCCTTGAAAAATGGATGGAACTTATATAACGTAACCAAATTTGGAAAGGGAGCTACTAGGAAGTATGTATTTGAAGAATATAAATTTAACCTCATTACAGATGATCACCAATGTACTCTAATAATTCCGGCTATAATTACTCCAATGGATGATTCTAGGTCGTTAAAGGAGAACTTAACAAATAATAATATAATAGAGTCGCTTTTCCTACGGCAAACAGAATACGGTTATGGATTGGAAATCAATTCTAGCAGAAATGTTAGTTTTAATATAAAAAGGAAAATAGATTTACACATGGATGATTATTATCCTTATTATACATCATATTTAAGTTTGGCCGAAAGGTATTCCGAGAATGTAGTAGGAGTCTTCAATCCTGGATTAAACTTTTACATTTTTAAAAACGGAAGTGGCAATGTCACTTTGGATATGTATTTAATTTCATATTATTTTGATAGTAATAATATGAGAGAAGGTTCTCTGTCCCATTCAAAGTATGAAATAAATACAGCGTTAACGAACGGATGGAATCTATATAAAATAATTCACACTGAGAAAGGACCTTTTTGAAGATGTATATGCATGACTGCCAAGAGAATCACCCACAAATGTCCATGCCACTGAAAGCAGTTGAAGGCACGGTAGGGCGGCAGAGGAATGATAAACTGGGAACCATGGAGCGGGAATTTGTTCGGTGCGACTATTGATACACTGCCCATATCAATCCCCTATCCAATAACGACCGTTATGTGGACAATGGCGGGGAGGGGAGGGGAGGGGTAGGAAGGTGTCCGGTAGCACCCCCCTTATTGGATACCCCATCCGACCTATCTCACGGTTCTCGTAACTCCCCCAATTTCTCTTCCCAAATATCCGCTCAAACCACACCGATACACCCCCTCAAACCCCCCGCCCCAACATAAATCAACCACCCCCAAAATTACCC
>CAYRFL010000081.1:16768-18568 GCA_964423515.1 uncultured archaeon | reverse complement strand
GAAACAACGGCACGACGCGAAAAACGCCAGCTCCTTTAGGGGCTGGTAGTTTACTATATTATTCGTGTGCATATATTCTTTGTCTTTTTATGTTTTGTTACAACATGTAGGCCCTTCGTTCATGATTCCGCATAGCTCTATCGATCTCGAACCCTTTTCAGCTTACGCTGAAGCGCTTGGGCACAGACAGACACGGGATCCCAAGTATCCGCGCATGGAGGCGAATAGCACAGGTCGGCCATGGCAAGTTCGTCCACGGTCATCCCCTTCTGTATGGCTATGGACATGGCGTTTATCCGGGAGTTGATGGGTACTTCGCTTACGAACTGGGCTCCAACCAGTTTCCCCGAATCCACCCGGGCCAGTAGCCTCACCCGCACGCCCTTGCCCCCGGGGTAGTAATGGGGGAGGTGCGGGTATGAGAGCATCTGTCCGATGATCTCCATACCGTTCTCGGCGGCCTTGTCCTCGGTTATGCCCACGCTGCCTATCTCCAGGCCCATGAGCTTCATCACCGCGGCGTTGAACACCGGAGGCGCCTTCTCGCAGCCCCCAAGCGCGTTGGTCGCCGCCACGATCCCCTGCCGGGCCGCTATGGTGCCCAATCCGGAGAGGATGGGCTTCCCCGTAATAGCGTCTGTGCTCTCCACGCAATCGCCTGCGGCATACACGTCCTCGGCACTGGTCTTCAGGTGCTCGTCCACCTTTATGCCACCAGTTTCGCCAAGTTCTATGCCTGCGCTCCCGGCAATGGAGACCTCCGGTTTCGTTCCGGTGGCCATTATCACCATGTCCGTGGGTATCTCCTGGCCCCCCACGTTCACCGATCCCACCCTTTCCGTGCCGTTTATCCTTTCGATGGGAGCGCCCAGGAGCACGTTCATACCGATGTTTTTCAGATGCTTGTGGATTATGTTGCTGACGCTCCTGTCCACCATGCTCCGGATCGCCCTGGAGCGTATGACGATGGATACTTCCAATCCCCTTTCGAGGAGGGCCTCGGCCACCTCCAGGGCAATGAAGCTCGCGCCGTTGACAACCGCGGTCCGGGCGTTCTGTGCCGCTTCTACCATTCTCTGCCCGTCCTGGGCTGTTCTGAGTGCGAGCACGCCGTTGAGGTCCGCGCCGGGAACGGGAACGACGGATGAAAAACCCCCGGTGGCAAGGACGAGAGAGTCGTAATCTATCTCCGCGGTGTCGTCGTCCGAACTGACGCTCACAACCTTTGCGGAGGTATCTAAGCCCAGAATCTCGGTGTCGTTCATCAGCGTTATCTTCTGCTTTCTGTAGGTCTCCCCGGTGATGACGGAAAGGGTGTCGAACGACGGTATGACCCCGCCTATCACGAATGGCAGACCGCACTTGGAGTAAGTGTTCCCGGATATCCTGTCCATGGCGATAATCTCTATCTTGCGGTCCAGTTTTCTAGCTGTGAGGGCGGCAGAGCCTCCGGCTGCTCCCATTCCTATGATAACTATCCTTCCAGACATCAGGCCACCTTTCCATTACAGTAAAACATCCGCATTTCGCATGCTTCGATCAACCGTATCGAACATCTCGAATTTATATTTATAGTGATTAATCGACACGGTGATTCAATTTTTACCGGGGCACATCGAGAAATCAATCACCAATAGATGCACATTTCATTGCGATTCCCGATATCAATCTTTTCAGATCCTTCACATGCCGGTGGACCATGCCTTGGGAATCCAAACGCTCGGAATCAAAACTGTTGTCGCAGTAGATATTATCTCCATTAATTTCTAATAACATGCCCTGACATGTAAAAGCGTATAA
>CAYRFL010000081.1:0-16668 GCA_964423515.1 uncultured archaeon | reverse complement strand
AGATATTATCTCCATTAATTTCTAATAACATGCCCTGACATGTAAAAGCGTATAATTATCATTTCATTCCGCGGAGGATTGAAGGATGCAGAAGAAGAAGGCAGCGGGCATTGGCATTTTATTGATCGTCTTTCTGATAACCATGGGGTGTACGACCAGTCCTGGCCGGGAGGATTCCGACAACGATGGTATAATCGATTCGCTGGACCGTTTTCCCGACGATCCCGATGAATGGGAAGATACGGATTCCGACGGGATCGGTGATAATTCGGATGCGGATATCGACGGGGACGGCTGGAACAACACGATAGAAATAGAACTGGATACCGATCCTTCCGATAATCTATCCGTTCCCGGTGATATCGATCTCGATCATATCCCCGATACTATTGACGAGGATATCGACGGCGATGGTCTTTCGAACGAATACGAGATGGCCCTCAACAGCAGAATAGAGGAGATGAATAATAGAGTTGTATTTCGATACAATGAGTCAAGAAGATCCTATGACGACTGCCATTACGACTTCTTCATGGACATATACGATCCCAGCGATGCAGCCCTGGACTTCGATCTGGAACCCATCAGGACATACAGTCACGTCCCCCTGGGCGGCGACCGCGAGGTAGGTTCTGCTTTCGTGGGCAAGCTGGAGCTCCGACCGGACGGCCTTACAAACCTCGAGGAAATGGAGAACGGTACCGATCCGCTGATGTGGGATACCGACGGCGATTCCTTCGAGCGGCCGGACGGCAGCGAATTGGCCTTCGACGACGGGTGGGAGGTCAACTCGGACGAGGATACAATACCCACCAATCCGGACAGCGACGGGGACGGGGCGTGGGACGGCTGGGAAGTTTATTACGGCCACGATCCCCTCAACGCATCCGACAGGTTCATCGACACCGACGGGGACGGCCTGTTCCCGTTCGAGGAGTACGACAATGGAACAGACCCGTTGAATCCCGATACCGACGATGATGGTATGAAGGACGGCTGGGAACTGAGGATGAACTTGCTTCCCACCGAGCCCGATGCCTACGATGACCCCGATGACGACGGTCTTATCAACCTCGACGAATACCGCAAGGGAACGGACCCGCATGACAGGGACACGGACGGCGACGGCTCCGGAGACGAAGGGGATGCGTTCCCCAAAAATCCCACGGTCTGGTCGGATGTGAACGGCGACGGGATCGGCGACAATTATGAGACCATCATCGAGGAGATGGTGGGCGGAGTTCCTTTTCATTATATTGTCATCTCTCCGGGAACGTTCATGATGGGTAGCCCGGATGACGAAGGTTATTCGAACGAACGCCCCCGGCACGAGGTTACCATCACCGGAGCCTTCGAGATGCTCAGATTCGAGGTCAACCGAACCCAATGGGAAGCGGTGACCGGTAGCGATCCGGGCCATTTCTCCGGCGTCGACAATCCGGTGGAGACCGTTTCATGGAACGACTGCCAATCGTTCATCTCGGAGCTGAACCAGCTCGATACCAACCATACCTATCGCCTACCCACGGAGGCCGAATGGGAATACTGCTGCCGCGCGGGAACGGATACTCCGCACTGCAACGGCAGCGACGAGGGACATCTGGCAGAACATGCGTGGTATTCCGGCAATTCCGGTGGCGGGCCGCACCCCGGAGGACAGAAGAGGCCGAACGTCTGGGGCCTTCACGATATGCACGGGAACGTGTGGGAATGGTGCCAGGACAGGTATGACAGCGAATACTACGGGAAATCGCCGGCCACGGACCCGCAGGGACCGACATCCGGCTCCCTCCGGGTACTGCGGGGCGGGTACTGGGGGCACGAGGCCGACGGGTGCAGGTCAGCTTATCGTACGTGCAACGGTCCCGACTTCCTGGATAATACCATCGGTCTCCGCATATTACGGTCACAGTCATGATGCGGTGCTGGGAATTGGGGGTAATCGATGATCAAAGGGGGCATCGATCCGGGCGGATCCCATGAAATACCTCCCCGTTCATCCGTTTTGTATTGTAGTAGAAGGTTACTACTAGTAGTGTATCCATATTTAATTGATGGAAACCGCGAAAAGATTCATCCGGAGAATGCATTTTAAAATGAGCAGGCACCTGGATGAAGATCCTACCGGATTGTGCATCATAATCACTATCGAAACGGCCAGGAGATTGATCTGCGAGGGGAAACGACCCTGGTTCTTGTGGTTTCAGGAATGGATGGACGATGGCGACGGTAAGTTGTCCACCCGACCCCTCAGACCGTTACTGTATGATTCCCGATTCGAGATGGGAGGCCACAGGGTATGCTGTTGCTCCGATATGGCCTACGATCCTTTCATCGGGAGTCCCACATTGCTCGTGGATTACAGCAGGAAAGCATTCGGTGAAGAGATCCTTGTAAGAGAGGATACCCGGAAGGAAAGAAGGATGATCGCGGATATCACAAGCAAAGGTGACATTTCTTCCATGTGCAGATTCCTGAAACTTTCCTTCGACTGTTCGTGAAACACTTTCTTCTATGATGTATCGCTTGGATGTGTCATATGAATGTGTCGTGTGGAGCAATTTTTCAAAGCACGTTCACTGTATTAATATAAAAACGACATACAGGGGCGGATGTCCATGTGCATCCGCCTCCATAGTACTTAGGTGGCACGATAGCATAAGTTCTCATATGCTTTTGGTGCGAGCTCGCGCCCATTACATTCCGGGGTATTGAAATACCCCTGCATCCTCGGGGACGTGCCCACTTTGTTCCGGAGGCACCCTTCGGGCGCTCCTACACCCTCGGCAAGTGCCCGTTTCACTCCGTTGCATCGCTAATGCAACTGCATCCTCGGAAATCGAGGATTTCCTACGGATGTGCCTACGAGTTACCCCACCGGACGTCCGCGGACACCTTCCCAACTCCCCTTCCCCGCTATCGAGCTCGCTTTGCCTGTTGGCGAAAGGTAACGATGGTGTGCCGTACACGCCTAAAGAAGGTCCCCCGCCTTCACTATGGACACCATGTTGGTCCGGGCAGGCAGGTTGAATATGTTCCCCGCGATGATTATCTTCTCCCCCTCGCCCACGTATCCGCTTCCCACGCACACCTTCACCGCCTCCTCTATCCTGTCGATCGCCTTTACCCGCTGGTCGAGCCCTTCGAGGTATATTGGCTCCAGCCCCCATAAGAGCCTCATCTCCCTTGAGCAGCGCAGGTCCGGCGTAACCCCGAGTATGGGCCGCCTGGGTCTGTACTTTGCGATCATCCTCGCCGTATGGCCGCTGTGAGTGAGGCACACTATCTTGCCCCCGGCATACCCCATGTCGGTGAACTCCTTGCAGGCAGAGTAAACGAGATGCCCGATGATCTCCGATATGGTCTCCTCGTCCGAATCGCTTTCGTCAGGGTCCCTGTAGGGAATATCCTTCTCCGAACGGGCGATTATCTTCTCCATGAAGCTAACGGCCCCGACCGGGAAGTTGCCCGATGCGGTCTCGGCGCTCAGCATCACGGCATCCGCGCCGTCCTCTATGGCGTTGAACACGTCCGACACCTCGGCCCGGGTTGGGACCGGGGCCTTCACCATGGACTCCAGCATCTGGGTGGCCACGACGACGGGCTTTCCGGCGATATTGCACTTCCGGATCATCTCCTTCTGTACCGGTAAGACCTCCTCCGCAGGTATCTCCACTCCCAGGTCGCCCCTTGCCACCATTATGCCGTCCGAAACCCGAAGGATGCGCTCGAAGTTCTCCACCGCCACCGGCCGCTCTATCTTGCTTATGAGCTTGATATGATCGTTCCCGCACTCGGAGAGCAGGTCCCTGACCCCCTGCACGTCCACCGCATCCCCCACGAAGGACACGGCCACGAACTCGGGATCAAGATCGGCAATGAGCCGGAGGTCGTGGACGTCCTTCTCCGTCGGCACCTTCAGAGAGATGTCGGTGGATGGCAGGTTCACTCCCTTCCTGCTCGAGATGAATCCTCCCGAGCGGACCACGCATTTGATCTCGCTGCCCTGTACTTCCAGTACGCGCAGACAGACGATGCCGTCGTTGATGTAGATGAGATCGCCCCGGGCGACCTCCGAGGGAAGCCTGTCGTACATGACCGATATCCTGTTCTCGGCCCCCTCGATATCCTCCGTGGTTACCGTGATCTCATCGCCCGATCGGAGCACCGCACCGCCTTCCCTCACCCGCCCGATGCGTATCTTGGGCCCCTGTATGTCACAGAGGATGGCGAGTCCCGGCACCGCCTTCCTTATCTGCTCGAATAGGTTTTTCTTGTACTCGTCAGTACCGTGCGAGAAATTAATCCTGGCGCAGTCCATGCCGAGGCCCGAGAGCCGTTCTATCATCTCGGGCGAATCCGATGCAGGGCCCAGCGTGCATATTATCTTTGATTTGGTTATCTGTCTTACGTCGGTCATTGTATCATCCCGTTCATCGTATGTTCACGTCCTCCCCTTGGGTCAACATTGTACATCGTCCCACAACATAGCCCCGCCATATCATCGGTAATAACATCCCTTGCGATTTGAAATTTACCTACAACTTATCCTCGTCAAGAAGTATCCTAGCATCCATCGCCACGATGCATCTCTTTGCGATCAGTAGTGGATTGATGTCCGGCTCCTTTAGGGGCTGGTGGTATGATCGTGCCGAATGGTTGTATCGGCTTCGATATTATCATTCCAACAAGGCATAATGTAAATATTAGTTCGATGAACCGTCCGGGCTCTCCTCATTCGTGCAGTCATTCCCATCCCCGTTCTCCTCCGCACCGTCCCTTTCAGCCGCCATCCGGTCCAGCAGCTCCCTGGCATCCTTCAGGAACTCCTCCCTGTGTTCATTGAGTTCCTTGTACAGCAGAAATATCCGTGCCGCATCCCCCACCGCCTTGTGCGGCTTAATGAGATACCTGAAGCTCTTGGGTATGCCGTACCTGAAATGCTTCGAGGTGATGAAACGAAGATCGTTGTCGAAATCCATCACTATGGAGGCCCGGTCCAGCGAGAAATCGAATTTCATCACATCCCGCAGTTTCCTCTGCAGGTCGATCACCTCGTGGCGCCCCACCCTAATGCCCGAGCGCTCCATAAGCCTGACGTCCTCGGCACATCCCAGGAAAACCAGGGGCACGGACGCAGTTATGGACCCAATGGATCTGAAGAAGCCTCCCAGGGCCCGGAACACGGGCACTGCCCATCCCCTCCTCCTCCTCCTCTCCGAGCCCGTTCGGCGGAATTCCGGGTCGTATTCGATCACCTTCCCGGTGGATGGCACGATCACCCTTTTTAGGGTCTCGACCCTGCTCCCGAATTCATCCACGTTGTTCTTCCGCATGACCAGTTCGCCCGCGTAGTCGAACCTTCGTCCCCGGAAGGTCGCCGCGTCCTTGGCGGCATCGTAGATGACGATGCCTATCTCGGTGGGTACGAAATCCCTTCTGTAGGAGCCGTATATCTGGCCGAACTCCATGTCGATACAGGCTATCCTTTCATGTTCCATACGATCAGTCTCATGGGATGGATGTGCTTTTCGACGACATGATCATTTCCAGCGATAGGCCGGGTCCGGAACGAAGGTGATACTGTCGGATCTATTTTTGGCGACAAGCCATCCCCCCGGTATCTTCGCCCTTCTGATATCGTACTCCATCCGGCTCTGTATCTTCCTTATTTCGCCGGTGTCGTAATCCTTCTCGGTCCGGTAGAAAGCGGCTTCTCCTTCGATGATCTCCCAAGCGAGCTTTTCTCTCATCTGTATCACTCTCTGTAATCCTTTTTACCCGGGCATGATCTCGGAAAAATCTCCAATTGGACCATCCTCCCACCTATCGCGTTCTGCCCTATCGCTATCCCTCCGTCCCCGTTCGGAACGCTATCGTGAAGGAGCAGCTCGAGGTCCGGGAAGGCCCTCATTTTCTCCTCGATCATCCTGATTATCGGTACGTTGTATGAAACTCCCCCGGTGACCCCCACATAGGAGATGCCATTGTTCATGGCATGCTCGGCGGCAATGGTGGTCATTCTCCCCACGATCGAGCCCACGAAGGAGCTGGCCACGTCGCATTTCTTGCGACGGTCCCAGTCCCGCGGGTCTCCCATGTCCAGGAGCTCGCGGAAGGACGGAACCGTTTCCACAACGGAACATTCCCTCCCTGTGATGGGGACGTCGAACTCGTAATTGGAACGTCCCTCGTAGAGCAGCCCTTCCAGCTTCATGGCGGGTTCGCCGTCATAGGTCCTCTTCCGGCATATGCCGAGATGGGCCGATACCGCATCCAGCAGCCGGCCGGTACTGCTGGTAAGAATGCTTCCGCGGACCATCTTTCTCAGTATCTCCGTTTCCGCCCCCCCGTAGTATCTCTCGCACGGCTCGACCCCCGCCAGCTCCGCCATGGCGAAGACCAGGCGCATTGGTTCGTATATCGCCTTCTCTCCTCCCAGAAGGGGCATGTGCCCGAGCCGTCCCACCCTTCGGTATTCGTGGAGGTCGTATTCGAGTATCTCCCCGCCCCAAACCGTTCCATCCGGTCCGTAGCCGCTTCCGTCCAGGCTCAGGGCCACGGCTCTATCCTCTATGCCGTGCTCCAGCGACAGTGAGGCCGCATGGGCCCAGTGATGCTGCACGTCGAGGATGGGACAGCCGAACCTCTCGGCATACCGATCCGCAGCTCTTCTGGTTGCGTATCCGGGGTGCATGTCCCTGACGACCAGGTCCAGTTCCTCCATCCCCATGAGCGACAGCATGTGATCGGTGGCGTCGACCAGGAATTGAAGCGTATCGTAATGCCGGGTCTTGCCGATGTACTGGGAGTTGAATATCTTGCCGGACCTCGAGACCGCCGTTGTAACGTTCTCCTCGGCTCCCACCGAGAGAACGCTGGCACAGTGAAGCGCAGGGAGAGGGTCCGGTACGAAGCTCCTGGACTTTCGTATGAAAAAATTCTTACCGTTACAGAGCCTCACGACGCTGTCATCCACCCTCTGGACTATGTCCCTGTCGTGCAGAAGATGGCAGTCCAGTCCCAGCGAGAGAGCCTTTCCGTTGTCCCTGCATATGGGCTCCCCCGGCGGATTGGCCGAGGTGGCCACGATACCGTCCCCGGGAAAATACCGGAAGAACAGATGATGGGCGGGTGAGTACGGCAGCATTATGCCCATGGTGTCCAGACCCGGCGCTATCAGGTCGGTCTCCCCCACGCCGCCCTTCTTCCTGCATAATACGATGGGTCTGAAGCGGGATGATAGCAGCTCTTCCTCCTCTTCGGTGGGAACCGCGATCCTTCTCACAGCATCCAGGTCCCTCATCATCACTGCAAAGGGCTTCTGGGGACGTTGGTACAAGGCCCGGAGCCTTCCCACACCGCCGAGATCGGAGCAGATGTGCATCCCTCCCCAGCTCTTCATGACTCCCACCTCCCCCCGGTCCAGTCGGGCCGCGAACCCCCGAAAGCAGGCCACCTGATCCCTTTCGATGATCTTTCCGTTCCCGTCGTGAAGTGTATAGGCGGGCCCGCAGGCGGGGCAGGACGTGGTCTGAGCGTGGAACCGCCGATTGCCGGGGTAAGTGTACTCAGCATTGCATTCATCGCACATGTCGAAGGGGGCCATGGAGGTCTTTGGCCGGTCGTAGGGCAGATCGCTTATAAGGGAGTATCTAGCCCCGCAATCAGTGCAGTTTATGAAGGGATAGAGGTGTCTCCTGTCAATATCGGATACGAGCTCGTCGTAACAGTTATCGCACATGGCGGTGTCGGCCGGTATCACGGAGGCCCGGGAGCCCGTGCTGCTCAGAAGGATCCGGAACGTTGTGAACTCGGAGAAATCCACGTCATCGGAGGGCTCTATCTCAACCTTCTCCAGCCTGGCCAGGGGTGGGAGCCCGTTCCTCAAGCGTTCGAGGAAATCCTCGTGGCCGCCGTCGATCACTATCTCGACATTTGCGCCGTTGTTCCTGATATATCCCCGAAGGCCCATCTCCCTGACGATGTTGTACACGGTAGGCCGGAACCCCACACCCTGAACGACTCCGTATACGAGTATCCTCATTATTCCGACCTGTCCTTGACCTTTCTCTGAGTTCCTCGAAGAATCTATCACAGACCCATTGCGTTCATAAGCTCGGCAACGCCGGTATCGTGCTTTGCGTCCGTGAGGAAGACCGGCAGCTCTGGATTGACCCGGTCAAGGTCCCCAACGAGGATCTGCGGGTCCACCTCCATGGCCCGGGCAAGGTCCAGCTTGTTGATGACCACCAGGTCGACGCACTGGAATATCTGCGGATGCTTGCGGACCATGTCATCCCCTTCCGTCAGCGAGATCACCATCACCCTCAAGGTCGTACCCAGCGGAAAATCGGCCGGACATACAATGTTCCCGACGTTCTCGATAAAGAGCAGCTCAATATCATCCAGAGGCAATTTCTCCAGGGCATGTTCCACCATGTGGGCGTCCAGGTGGCATTCCTTTCCAGTGTTGAGGTTCGCAACGGTCAGGTCGTGGGCCCGAAAACGCCTGTAGTCGTCGTCACCGGCAACGTCCCCCGCTATCACCCCGATCCTTCGTCCCGTCTCCCGAAGCCTGTCGGCGATGGTCTCTATGAGCTTTGTCTTTCCCGAACCCACCGGCCCCAGGAAATCGAAACTTCTGATACCGTGCTCCTCGAGCAATTCGTCGTTTCTCTCGGCGATCCTACGGTTCGCCCCCAGGATATTGTCGCAAAGGTCTATGGATATCTCGTGCATCTTACCAGACCGCCTTTATGTTGATAACTGAATCGGGATCGATCGCAGGTGTGAAATTATGAAAATGGATCTCAACATATCCTTGGGATCGGGTCGCCCATGGGAGCCTCGACGATACGCTTTCCGCCGATGAGGGTTTCCATGACAACACCCTTGACATCATTCGTCGCTCTGCCGATTATCGCCGCTTTCCGCCCTTCGGGACGTTTTCGCAGTACCTCCAGTACCTCGTCCGCCATCTCCTCGACCACGGCGATGACGACCTTTCCCTCGTTCCCTATCTCCAACGGGTCCAGGCCGAGCATGTCGCAGGCGCTCTCCACGGATTGTGAAATGGGGATGGCCTCTTCCTCGACCATTATTCCCACACCGGACTTCTCGGAGAACTCGTTGAGCGTGTTCGACAATCCGCCCCGGGTGGGATCCTTCATCGAAACGATACCCCCAACTTTCAGGGCCTCCTCGATGAACCCGTTGAGCGGGCATACGTCGCTGGACAGGTCCCCCTCGAACCGGTATCCCTCCCTGAAGGAGAGCAGTGCTATCCCGTGGTCCCCAACCGTGCCGCTCACGATGATGCGATCGCCCTCTGCCAGGTTCGAATCCACCATCCAACGCGACGAGAATTCCCTGTATTGACGCACTCTCTCGATATTGGCATCCAGCCAGGGAGGCCTCGTTCCGATGCCGGAGGTGTTGACCACCATCTTCTCGATGGCTCCCTTCTCCATCACCTTTGTATCGCCCGTTACCACCGGAACCCCCGCAGCGCGCGTGGTTTCGGCGATGCTCCTGGCTATCCTCTCCAGGTCCTCCACGGGAAAGCCGTTCTCGATTATCATTCCCAGCGACAGCGCTCTGGGGGACGCTCCCATGACCGAGAGATCGTTCACTGTTCCCGCAACGGAGAGGCTTCCGATGTCGCCCCCCGGGAAGAACAGGGGTTTCACGGTATGGGAATCGGTGGTGAACACGATGCCGTCCACCACTGCGCTGTCATCCATGGCGTCCAGCGGCACCTCGATCCCTCTATTATCATCGGCAACGTTGTCCCAGGAGAGTCTCTTGAGTATGCGGCTCGAGATGAGCTCCTGCATCATTCTCCCGCCCGCGCCGTGGGACATCTTTATGTATTCCTCTCCTTGGCCTTGCATATCTCCTTCACCTGTTTTTTCCGTATTTCAGCATTATGTAGCAGGAGCCTTCGGACGTGACCATGCACGGGCCCACGGGATTCTCCGGCGTGCACACCTTTCCGAACAACGGACATTCGTGTGAATGGATGACACCTCTCAGGACCTCGCCGCATCTGCAACCGGGCGGATCGCGGAATTCCCGTCCCTCCAGTTCAGCCAGGTCCTCTCTGTGCCTGATCCTGGCGTCGAAATGTGTGTACTTCTCCCGTATCCGAAGGCCGCTCTGGGGGATGATCCCGAATCCCCGCCAACTGACGTCACACGTCTCGAACACGTCGCTCATGAGCTGTACCGCCCGGGGATTCCCTTCCCTTCTCACAGCCCTGCCGTAGTTGTTCTCAAGCTTCGCCTCTCCCCGCTCGTGCTGGACGGCCAGCCTGTACACGGCCATCATCAGGTCCAGGGGTTCGAATCCGGCTATTACCTGCGGTATGCCGTAATCCCTTGAAAGGAACTCGTAGGGCTCGGACCCAGAAATTGTGCATACGTGACCGGGTTCTATGAGCCCGTTCAGTCTAACTTCGCCCATCTCGACGATACCCCGAAGGGCGGGCGGTACTATCCTGTGCGTACAGAGTATCGAGAAATTTGAAGGGAGCTCGTCATCAGTGGCGATGACCGCAGCGGTGGACGGGGCAGTGGTCTCGAACCCGATGGCCATGAAGACGACCTCGAGCTCGGGATTCTCCCCGGCGATTCGAACGGCGTCATCTATGCTGTACACCATTCTCACGTCTGCGCCCCTGGCCTGCTGATCGAACAGTGTCAGCTCCTCACCCGGGACCCTCATCATGTCCCCGAAGACGGTTATGGTCCTACCCTTCTCGGCAAGGACCATAACCTCCTCGATCTCCCTCTGGGGGGTTACACATACCGGGCATCCCGGGCCTTGCCTGATATCCACGCCTACAGTCTCCATCAAGGAGTCGATACCATGTCGTATGAATGTATCCTGATGTCCTCCGCACACGTGCATGAGGGTTATGTCGAGCTGCATCTCCCGAAGACGTTTGATTATCTTCTGTGCAATTTCCCTATCCCTGAACTTGAACATCGGGTATCTCCATGATAATGTTTCTCACGATGCAGTCCCTTCCCCCGGTAATGCTCGGGACTCCCCCGCATTCGGGACATTCTATCACGGGGAATATTTGATGGAACAGTGGTGTTCTGGAATAATCCACACCCCCTCGGTATCCGCAAGGACAATCGATCTCCGCCTTCCTTTCCACGATCACCAGTTTCGCATTCCGGAGGGGGCCCTCGCCCTTGAGGGCCTCGAAACCGAATTCCAGCTGGTCTGTCCCGAGAAATGTAAGCTCTCCTACCTCGAGAGTTATTTCCTTGACGTAGGCTGCATTCCGTTTCCCGGCCTCGCCAAGGACCGACTGAATAACCTGGCTCATTATCGAGAGCTCGTGCAAGTTGGACCACGATCCCGGTAATTAGAATCTTTCCTCTCTCGCTCCGGGCGGACCACCGCGATATCATTTCCAGTTCGGATCGTCCGATAGGATCTCATCCCAGAGCTTCAGTGTCTCCCTCGCTTCCCCATCATCCATTACCTGTATTGCATAACCGGCATGTACAAGCACATACTGTCCTACCTTCACGTCCACCAGCGTTATGTTGATGTCCTTCGTCAACTTACCATAATCGACCATGGCCATATTGCCATCGATCTTCTCTATCCTGCCGGGGATCGCCAAACACATGAGTAGGGTTAAGAAGCTCTATCTATTTTAAGATTCTAATCGTAATTTCCGGTTATCGTACCACGAAAATGACCTTATGTCGATGATCTCAACCAGAACTTGATCAAAGACTGCATATGAATGTGGAATTTGTTTTGGCAAGAATCATTCTCATAATGGAGATGAAAATGCACCCAAAAGCTTTGCCTCATGGACTATTTGGTAAGGATAAGTCCATGGAATCCGAGGATAATGGGGGGGGTCTCATAATAATGGATGTTTTCTTACACCATTAGTGACCGTTAATGTAATTGTTTTAAATAGGAGAATCCGCTCCGGGTAGGGAATTGATTATCAAATCGTCCAGTTCCCAATGGCGAAAATGATAAATAAAATACTTTACCCCGAATATGAACGGGGAATTGTAAAGTAAATTATATAAACCAATTGAGTTTTCACCGAAATGCTGATTCTCTATATCAAATATAATAAGGAATAAATAAGGACGGGATACCATATGAAGATAATGAACAAACAGGATTTCAACGCATTCGTCGACAGACTGATTGGCGACGGATCTTGGGACGTACAGGGCGTGAAATCCAAGGGGGAAAAGTTCGCCTTCGGCCCTCTAGATGCCAGCGGCGAACTGAGACTGGATTACGATGTCACCATACTTCCCCCGAAGAAGTATTTTCTGCCCCAGTACGATACCATGATGAAGTTCGACCTCTCGAATCCATTCCAGGTCGAGGGAGCGGGTGCACCCGCTCGGACAGTCATCATCGGAGTACATCCATACGATCTGGCTGCCATCAGGCAGATGGACACCTATTTCTTGGATACCAACGTCGATGACAGCTACCTGGCCAGGAGAAAGAACACACTCCTTGTCGGCAGCAACGTTCAGAACGTCTCCGAGAAGGCCTTCTTTGGCGCCATGGGTACCGGAGCGGCCAAGGGTTTTGACCTCTTTCTGACCGACCTCGGCAGCATCATGGCAATCGATGTTGGCACCGAGGCAGGTGGAAAACTGCTGATGCTGGCGGAGAACCTACGGGAGGCGACCCCCGATGAAGAGAGCAGGGCAATACACATCAGAGCCCAGGCTGCTTCGGATTCGAAGAGAGACCTACAGGTCGGCCCCCAGGAATGGCATGATCTCCTTGAGGAAAACTACGACAGCGAGATCTGGGGTAGCAGGTCGGAGAAGTGTCTTTCCTGCGGGAGCTGTACGCTTGTATGCCCCACCTGCTTCTGTTATGATGTGACGGACGAGGTGGGCCTCGATCTGACCACCGGCCAGAGGAAGAGAACGTGGGATGGATGCCTCCTGCGCGACTTCACCAAGGTCGGGACCGGAGAGATATTCCGGGAGGATATCGCGGACCGATACCGCCACAGGTTCAACAGGAAGGGGCGGTATCTGCCAGATACTCTGGGTTTCGTAGCCTGTGTGGGATGCGGCCGCTGTGCGAGCCAGTGCGTCCCCGACATAGCAGATCCCGTGGGGGTCATGAACGAGCTGGCCGACGAATCCCTTTCGCTTCTAATGGAGCACGATGCCTCACCCGTGACGGTAACGGTAGACGTGGCTTCTGCCTCGGCCGATGGTGAACTATACCTGCCCAGGCCCGCGACGCTCAGAAAGGTGGAGAAGCTGACAGAGCAGGAGACCCTCTTCGAGATCGCTCTCGATGACGGTTCGGAGCTGGGTCACGACCCGGGTCAGTTCGTGGAGGTTTCGGTGATGGGAGCCGGAGAGGCGCCCATCTCGGTCTCGTCATCACCCGGTGGCGACACGTTCCAGCTCGTCGTGAGAAAGGTGGGCGACGTGACCACAAAGCTCCACGGCCTCAAAGCCGGGGACAAGATCGGCATACGGGGCCCATTCGGGACCGGGTTCGACGTGGAGGCTCTCCGTGGAAAGAACATCCTCTTCATATGCGCTGGACTGGGTGTCGTACCGATCAGATCCCTGATCAACTACGTTCTGGAGCATCGGGCCGATTACGGAAATGTATCCATACTTTACGGATGCAAGGAGCCCCTGGAGCAGCTCTTCATGGATGAACTGGACGGATGGCGCCAGAGGAACGACATCGAGTACCTCGAATGCGTGGATGCCTGTCCCGAAGGCCAGTGCTGGGAGGGTAACGTCGGTGTCATAACCACCATCATCCCCAAGGCTTCCTTCAATCCCCAGGATACCATCGCTGTCGTGGTCGGACCCCCCATCGTTTACCGGTTCGTCAACAGGGACCTCCTCAACATGGGCATGCCCGAGGAGAACATAATCGTTTCCCTGGAGAGGAAGATGAAGTGCGGCGTGGGCAAGTGCGGTCACTGCCAGATAAACGGCGTATACGTCTGCAAGGAGGGACCTGTGTTCAATCTGAAGGACCTCAAAGATCTTCCGGAGGCGTTCTCATGAAACCCAAGGTAGCATTTTTCGATTTTTCGAGCTGCGAGGGCTGCCAGCTGCAGATAGCCAACCTCGAGGAGGCGGTCATCGACGTGATCAAACTGGTGGATGTAGTATCCTTCCGAGAGGTCATGAAGGAACATTCAGACGACTACGATATCGCCATAATCGAGGGGTCCATCACGAGGCCCATGGATGTGGAGAGGCTAAAGAAGATCAGGGCACAGGCCTCGATACTCATCGCCTTCGGCGCATGCGCCCATCTCGGGGGAATACAGAGGCTCAGCAACCAATGGACCCCCGAAGAGAACAAGGCGGAGGTCTACGCCAGACACTCGGGCTACGAGTATACAGGGGACGACAATCCCTTCTTCGAGAAGCCGAGACACAGGGCCGTGGACGAGATAGTCAAGGTGGATGCCACCATTCCCGGGTGTCCCATCGACAAGACAGAGTTCGCCAAGATACTCATCGCGCTGCTGACCGGCAAGAAACTGCCCGTTCCGGACTATCCGGTATGCGTGGAGTGCAAGAAGAACGAGAACATCTGCATGTTCGAGATCGGCAAGTTCTGCATGGGTCCCGTAACGAGGGCCGGCTGCGATGCCAGATGCCCGACCCACGGGAACGAGTGCATCGGCTGCAGGGGTCACGTGGATCATCCCCACGAGAATGCGCACACCGCAGTCCTCGAGAAATACGGGCTGAGCGTGGACGACATCACCAGAAGGAAGACGATGTTCACCTATCGATACAAAGAGGAGGGGGAAGAATGAGCGAGATAAACATCAATGTGGAACACCTCACGAGGGTGGAAGGGCACGGGAACATCGTGCTCAATGCCAGGGACGGCACCGTGGAGAAGGTACAGTGGCAGGTTTCCGAGGCACCGAGATTCTTCGAATCCTTTGCCCGGGGCAGGAGCTATCACGAGATGGCCCAGGTCACATGCAGGATATGCGGTATCTGCTCCATCGGCCATACCGAGGCTTCTCTGAAGGCGACGGAGGCGGCAATGGACATCGAGCTGTCGCCGCAGACCCAGATACTGCGGAGGCTCGTTAAGGCCGCGGAGAACCTGCAGAGCCACGTTCTTCACGTGGGATACCTTATCGCCCCGGACCTTCTGGGCGTGGGAAGCGTTTTCCCGCTCATAGCTACCCATCCCGAGGCTGTTCTCAAGATAGTCAGCCTGCACCGGCTTGCGAACGACATGTCCGACCTTCTATGCGGAAGGACCACCCATCCGGTGAACATGGTCCCCGGCGGTTTCACGTGGCTGCCCTCGGCGAAACAGCTCCTTGAGCTCAAACAGAGGCTCATCGATGCCGTACCAACGTTCCTTGACGTGGCCGAGATCGTGCTTGCCAATGCAGGTGCGCTGCCGAACTTCGTGCGAGAGACCGAGTTCATCGCAGTGACCAGGGATGACGAGTATGCCATATACGACGGCCTCATCGGTTCCACCGATACCGGTAGGCATCCGGTGAACGACTATCTGTCGGTCACCAATGAGTTCGTCGTACCGTACTCCACCGCCAAGTTCACCAAGAATGCCAGGGAGTCCTACATGGTGGGCGCGCTGGCGAGGTTCAACCTGAACGCCCATCTCCTGTCGCCTCTGGCGAAGCAATGGGCGGCCAAGTTCGGCCTGGAGCCGGTATGCCACAACCCGTTCATGAACTCCGTGGCACAGCTCATCGAGTGCTTCAACGACGTGGAGACGACCCTGGCATGGATAGACCAGCTCATCGAGATGGGATACGACAGGGAAGAGAGGCCCAACGTTATAGTGAAGGCCGGAACGGGTGTGGGTGCGGTGGACGTGCCCCGCGGCATACTCTTCCACGAGTATACGTACGACGATGACGGCATCTGCACGAAGGCCAACTGTATCATACCCACGAACCAGAACCACAACAACATAAACCAGGACTTCAAGGCCTTCGCACCGACGCTCCTGGACAAGCCGGAGAAGGAGATCGAGCTGAACCTCGAGATGCTCGTTCGGGCATACGACCCTTGTATCTCCTGCTCCTGCCACTACCTCGACGTGAAGTTCGTATAGGTCAGCTTTCGTCGAGGATGAAATCAACCCGGGCGGGGGAAGCACCCGCCCGGTCCTTCTTTTTTATCATCCACCGTGTTACCCTGTTTATTCTGATCCAGGGATTTTCCTTCGGGTCCATTTTCTTCTTCCTGTGATACAGCAGGGGCACCACTAAGGATACGACCAGTAGAACGATGCACATTACCGGAATCCATACTGGGTCACCTTTACGTCCCCCACCAGCTCTGCCTTTCGATCCCTCATCAATACCGACTTCCTTTCCCTCGCCACTTCCGTATATCCATTCCCGGCCCCCTTCCTCGAATTCCTGGTCAGATATCTCGTCCTGCCTCGTCTCATCACGGTCTGGCTCTTCATCCAGCCCAGAATTATCTTCCCCTTCATCCTCCATATCCGGGTCTTCCTTTGGTCCGGCTTCGTAGATCATTAACGGATGCAGGTCTCCTTGGTCAATGATACTGGTCTTTTCCAGTTTAAGGTAATAGATATCAACATCTTCGTCCCAACCATCCATCCATACGATGTGATTGTCCGAATCGA
>CAYRFL010000080.1:0-19263 GCA_964423515.1 uncultured archaeon | reverse complement strand
GTGGTGGCGTCGGGCGGCGATGTGGATACGGATTGGATGGTGGAGACTGTGGGATAGGAGGATACGTAGGAAAAGGTGGCAACGGGCGGAGACGAGGATACGAAGGAAAAGGTGGCGACGGGCGGCGATGAGGATACGAAGGAAAAGGTGGCGACGGGCGGCGATGAGGATACACAAGGTAATGAGGAGAATGGCGGAGACCAGGATACCGTGGGTAAGGAGGCGACGGGAAAGAGATCGCCCAATGAAGAAAACTCGGGAGATGATGACGTTGGAGGTCCAGTGGTGACCCTACTCGACGAGTCCGCCCTGTGCAAGGTCTGCTTCGGCACCATCAAGACCGGCCTTCAGGCGATAGAGTGCGGCTGCGGCAGTACCTATCATCTGAACTGCGGCAGAAGGGTCGGAGCCTGCCCAGGGTGCGATGCGTCCTTCGAGGCATTGTTATAAAAAATCAGATCCTATCCATTCACTCATAGGCATACAATGCCGCCCCCAGTGCACCGATGATCTGCGGATTCGGCGCTACCGTTATCTTCCTTCCAAGGTGGCGCTCCAGTATTGATACAATGACGTCGTTGTACCTGACCACACCGCCGCTCATGACGACCCGTCCCTCGAAGACGTCCATCTCGATAACGCGCCTTGCCACCGATTCGAACGCGCTTCTGGCCATGTCCTCCACTCTCTCACCGTTCCTTATCCGGGTCAGTATCTCCGAGGATGCGAACACCGTGCAGAAGCTCCCAAGGGCCTTTGTGCTTTCCGACCTGGCCGCCAGCCCGTTCATCTCCCCAACCGGGATGTTCATCCTCAGGGCGATCTCCTCGAGGAACGAGCCGGTGCCGGCCGCGCATTTCCGGTTCATCTTGAAGTTCAGGAGCTTTCCGTCGTCGGCTATCCTGATTATCTTCGTATCCTGGCCGCCTATGTCAATGAGTGTGATAGCCTCGTTGAAATGATGGTATGCGCCCCGGGCGTGGCAGCTTATCTCCGTCTTCACGCTGTGGGTGAATGGAACGTTCCTGCGCCCGAAGCCCGTGGCCGTGATATGCTCTATGTCACCACGGCCGATACCGGCGTTATCGAGCATGCCCTCGAAAACCTTCTCGATCGCCCCGGCAAGGTCGGCGCCGGATCGATGCACCGAGGAACCGATGACCTCTCCGGTATCGTCGATTATAACTCCCTTGATAAAGGAGGTTCCCACGTCTATTCCCGCAAAACACCGATCACCGGGCATATTTTTACCATCTACGTCCTGGCCGTCCGTGGTCATACTACTATGAAAATGCAACAAATATATGAGCATTGGCTTTTCATTCCCTCAATTGCATATGTATTCCTGCCACAAAGATAAAAAGATTAATAAATTCAGTACCGATTTGGGTTGTGGACAAGCCTCCCGGAACGTTTGTTTTTTCATATGACATCCGATCACCAAATTCGCCCTGAAGGTGCATGTTATGGTTGAAGATAAAAAGGTTGTGCGCAAGAGAATCGAAGCTACGAGAGAGATGAACCGAATAATGGCAGAGTACTTCTACGAGCTCGACGAGGCACAGAAGTCCGATGAAAGAAAGGTGGCATGGTGCACCAGCGTCGGCCCGGCCGAGATATTGAGATCACTCGGGTACCTGGTCTATTTCCCGGAGAACCACGGGGCCATGCTGGGAGCCACGAGGATGGCCACAGACCTGATACCATATGCAAATGCCATCGGCTATTCACCCGAGATCTGTTCGTATCTCACAGCGGATGTGGGAGCATACATCAAAGGGGTAACACCCCTTTCAAGGGCTTACAAGGGCATCGAGACCGTCCCGAAACCCGACGTTCTGGTCTACAACACAAACCAGTGTAGGGACGTCAAGGACTGGCTCGCCTGGTATGCAAGGGAATTCAATGCCCCGCTCCTAGGCATTAACACCCATAGGGGGGTTGGAGAGGTCACAGATTCCATCAATGAATCGGTGGCCCGTCAGATGCAGGAACTCGTAGAGCCCTTAGCGGAGATCGCCGGGACGGAGTTCGATATGGACGAGCTGAGAAGGGTCGTGGCTCTCTCCAGGGACTGCTCTGAGCTGTGGAAGAAGGTGCTCGACACGGCCTCGGCGGTACCTGCACCCCTCACGTTTTTCGACGGGACCATCCACATGGGACCCGCAGTAGTTCTGCGAGGAACCCAGATGGCAGTGAAATATTACGAACTGCTGCTTGCAGAACTGGAGGGCAGGGTGAAGGACGGCGTTGGCGCCGTCGAGGGGGAGCGGTTCCGGCTGTACTGGGAGGGGATGCCCATCTGGGGCCGTCTGCGAGGCCACTCCGAGGTGTTGTCCTCGAACCGAACATGCGTGGTGGCATCGACGTACTGCAACAGCTGGATATTCTCTGCCTTCGATCCGGCCATACCATTCAAGAGCATGGCCAGGGCCTACACCGAACTCTTCATCGTGCGGTCTGACGAGGCGAAGGAGAGATACATCAGGCGCATGCTGGATTTCTTCAAGTGCGACGGTATCATCTATCACGATGCCAGGACATGCCCCAACAATTCCAACAACCGCTACGGCATGCCTCAAAGGCTCACGGAGGAAACGGGGATACCGAACCTCGTCATCAACGGCGACCTCAACGACCTCCGGTGCCTTTCCGACGAGCAGGCGAACACCAACATCGAGGCCTTCATCGAGCAGTTAGAGGAGAAGAGATGACATGTTAGACGCACTTTTCAAACCTGCATCGGTGGCGGTCATAGGCGCCTCCACCAAGGAGCTTTCCATCGGAAACCGTATAATCAAGAACCTCCAGGATTTCGGCTACCGGGGACCCATCTACCCCATCAATCCGAAGGCGGACGAGGTACGGGGAATAAAGGCGTACGGCAACATCACGGACGTCCCCGGCGATGTTGACCTCGTTCACATCGTCATCCCCAACAAGTTCGTGCCATTCGCCATGGACGACTGCGGCAAGAAGAACGTCAAGGTGGCGATCATCAACACCGCGGGATTCAAGGAGATCGGCGGCAAGGGAGCGGAGCTGGAGGAACTGGTGGCGGAGAAGGCCCGGGAGCACGGCATACGGGTGTTCGGACCCAACTGCCAGGGTATCATTAACACCGATTCCGACGTTCGTGCATACTGCAACTTCACCTTCACGAAGCCGGAAACGGGAGGCATCTCCATAGTCGCCCAGAGCGGGGGAGTGGGCGAGGTCATCAACCAGCGATTCTCCGAGCTCGGAGTGGGGGTACGCATGTACGCGTCCAATGGGAACGCCTGCGACGTATCCATACCGGAGATACTTCGCTACTGGGGCGAGGACGAGAAGACCCGGGTCATCGTCCTGTACGTGGAGGGCATCTCGGACTATTCGGAGTTCATGGAGGTGGCAAGTGAGGTCACCGCCAAAAAGCCCATTCTCGCCATGAAGGCGGGAAGGACCGAGGAGGGGGCGAAGGCGGCTTCTTCCCATACCGGAGGCCTTGCGCGGATGGAGATCGTAACGGAGCTTATTTTCGAGAGGACGGGCATACTGACGTTCCGGGATGAAGAGGAGCTATGCCAGGCGGCAGCGGCTTTCGCCTCTCAGCCGGTCCCTGCTGGAAACCGGGTGGGACTCATCACGAACACCGGCGGCCCGGCCATAATCGCCACCGACGAGCTGGTGGAGGCCGGGCTCGAGATCCCGCCCCTCTCGGAGGGTGCCGAAAAGGTACTTAGGGAGAGCCTCTACGGTGCAGCATCCGTCAACAATCCCATCGACGTCCTGGCCACTGCCAACGCCGGGCATTTCAGAGCGGCCATGGACGTTCTTATGGACGAGGAGCAGATCGACAGCGTCTACATCAACTTCGTCACGCCGTTCTTCGTGGACACGGACAGCATAGCAAGGGAGATCGCGGATGTAAATCGTACCGGTAGAAAACCCATCGTGTGCAACCTGATGACGGACAAACGACAGTGGGTGGAGACCCTTCGGATCCTTCGCCAGGGAGGAGTCCCGTGCTACAGCTTCCCGGAGACCGCCGCAAGGGCGCTCATATCCATGGTGCGCTACGGCGAACTGGTGGGGAGGGATTCGGGAGAAGTGCGGATCTTCGACGACGTGGACAGGGACAGGGCCCTCGAGATGATCCGTAGTGGACGGGAAGGCGGATATCTCTCACAGGCCGACGTGAACGAACTGCTCGAAGCTTACGGCATCCCTGTGGCCTCCTGGAGAATGGCCGACGATGCGGACGGGGCCCTGAAAGCCGCCGGCGAGCTGGGATACCCGGTCTGTGTCAAGGTGGACTCGAGCGAGATAGTACACAAGAGCGACGTGGGCGGGGTTGCGGTGGATATTACCGACGAGGCGGCGCTGCGAGAGGTCCTGGACGAGATGGCATCAAGGTTCGATCCGGTGCGATTCCGTTTCTTCGTTCAGAAGTTCATATCCGGCGGCAGGGAGGTCATAATCGGAGCCAAGAGGGAGAAGGGGCTGGGACATCTTCTGATGGTCGGGACCGGCGGTGTACTCGTCGAGCTCTTGAAGGACGCTGCCTTCGGGATCGCTCCCGTCACCGGCAAGGAGGCCGGGAGGATGCTCCGATCACTCAAGCTGTATCCCCTGCTATCCGGTTTCAGGGGACAGAAAGGGGTCGACCTCGCTGGGATCGTCGAGATCATGGAGCGCGTATCGCAGATGGTCACGGACCTGCCGGAGATAGAGGAGATGGACCTGAATCCCGTTTTCGCATTTGCAAAGGGAACTGATACCGTCGCGGTGGATGCAAGGATAAGGTTGTAGGTTTCCCCCGACCGCGTGCTCGTCCGGGGGCGGTATTCCACGTCGAGGGCCGCATTCATTGTTGACAGTACGGAGGAACTTGAATGTCCGGAAACTGGTTGAATCTCGGAGAGATGATAGAGGTAAATGCAGCCAAGTACCCGCTCATCGTATGCATGAAGGATGCCGAAAGGGCTTACACGTACCCGGAGGTAGACCGTCGGATAAACCGGCTGGCCAACGCCATATCGTCCCTGGGCCTCGAAAAGGGTGACAGGGTCGCGGTCCTTCTGGAGAACTGCCTGGAGATATGCGAGCTGTATTTCGCGGCCTGCCGTAACGGCGTCGTGGTGGTCCCGATCATGTTCAGGCTCACGGGCAGGGACATAGGCTACATACTGGAGAATTCCGGGGCAAAGGTGTTATTCGCACACGACGAGTTCATACCCAACCTTCCCGACATTCCCACCATACCCGCAGGGAACCGCATAGTCGTGGGCGAAGCGGCGGAGGGCTGGAAGAGCTATGACGAGCTCCTAGACACCGGATCGGAGGACAGGCCCGATGTGGAAGTGAGGCCCGAGGATACCTGGATAATGCTGTACACATCGGGTACCACGGGCGTACCCAAGGGAGTGGTCCGGTCCCACGAGAGCTACGTAGCATTCTACCTCATTAATGCGGTGGATTTCGGTTTTTCCCATGGCATGATGTGCCTCAACGTCATGCCCCTCTGTCACGTGAACTCCACCTTCTTCACCTTCAACTTCACTTACATGGGCGGCTCATTCTACGTTCATCCGGCACGCTCCTTCAAGCCCCTCGAAATACTCGAGATAATAGAGCGTGAGAAGGTGGACTTCATCTCTCTGATACCAACACATTACAACATCATCCTCAACGCGCCCCTGAAGGAGGCAAGGGAGTACGACGTTTCGAGCATACGAAAGCTCCTCTGCTCTTCCGCCCCGGTATCCCCGGAGATGAAACGGGAGATAATGGAGTTCTTCAGCGGAGTGGAGCTATACGAAGGATACGGCTCCACCGAGGCGGGAATAGTGACAACCCTCTTTCCGGATGAGCAGTACACAAAGACCGGCTCCATAGGAAGGGAGTCCTCCGCCACCGCCCTTCTGAAGTTGCTCGACGAGAACGGCGAGCCCGTTCCCGACGGAGAGATAGGCGAGCTGTACTCCTACGGTCCCATGCTGTTCGACGAGTACTGGAAGCTCCCCGGGAAGACGAAGAACTCGTTCCGTGGTAAATTCTTCACCGCAGGGGACATGGCGAAGAGGGACGGGGACGGTTACTACAGTATCGTTGACCGAAAGGACAACATGATAATCACCGGAGGCGAGCACGTCTATCCCACCGAGGTGGAGAACGTTATCGGCGGCCATCCCGCCGTCTACGACTGCGCCATCATCGGAATTCACGATCCAAAATGGGGAGAGGCCGTGAAGGCCGTTGTGGTCCTGAAGGATGGAGCGCATGCAACGGAAGGCGATATAATCGACCACTGCAGGGAGAAGATGGCGGGTTACAAGAAGCCAAAGACGGTGGAGTTCATTCGGGACGACGAGATGCCGCGGACCGGTACCGGAAAAAAGCTGCACCGGAAGCTGAGGGAGCGGTACGACCGGTAGGACAATAAATCTGAAAAAAGAATGCAGGGAGGTCATAACAATGAACGGAAAAAAGAGATTTGCCGTTATAGGCGCCGGACCCATCGGCGGGATCATGGGCGCTCATCTGAAGAGAGCCGGACACGATGTATTACTTGTGGACATTCTCAGAGACCACCTCCAGGAGATCGGCCGCAAAGGGCTTACGATCACCGGCGTCAGGGAGATGAACGTATCGTTCCCGGAGGAAGATCTTCTTCTTTCCATCGATGAGCTGGCCGGACGGGAAGTGGATTTTCTTTTTATATCGGTCAAGGCGTCGATAATGCCTCGAATACTTCCCCCGGTGGCGAATGTCCTCGGAGAGGAGACCATCCTTGTCAGCCTTCAGAACGGCCTCGACACGGAGGATTTCATCGCGGAGGCGTTCGGCAGGGAGCGGACCCTGCGGGTGGTTGTGAACTATGCGGGCAACCTGGTGGGAAACGGCCTCGTTCGGCTCTCGTTCTTCAATGCGCCCAACTACGTCGGGATGCTTGACGCGGGAGCCGAGGAAGCGGCAAGAGAACTCGCAGTTATCATCTCGGGCGCCGAGCTAGAGACGGAATTCACGCGGGAGATCAAGAAATACGAATGGGAAAAGACCATTCTCAATGCCGCTCTCAGCCCTGTGTGCGCCCTCACGCGGCGGACCATGAAACAGATGATGGAACTGGATTACACGCGGGCTCTCGTGAAGGCCATCCTCGTGGAGGGCATTGAGGTGGCAGCGGCGAACGGAATAGATTTCGACGAAGATTTCCTGACCCACTGCATGGGGTACCTCGACAAGGCGGGGCATCACAAGACTTCCATGCACGTGGACGTGGAGAACCGCAATCCAACGGAGATAGGTTTTCTCAACGAGAAGATAGTGGAGTACGGAGCATCGAACGGCATACCGACTCCGTACAACAGCACCATCGTCGATCTGATACGCGGAGCGGAGCTGCCCGAGCTCTGAGGGATGGCTAAGGAGTGCGGACCATGGCGCGTACCGACCCTGCCTTCATTAAGAACGTGGTAAGGGGCAACTTCGACAGGTCTGTGAGTTATTACGACTCGTTTGAGGACCGATACCACCTCTTCGCCTTTCTGACGCGTCACCTTGCAGGTGTCTGCGGTATCCGTGATGGAAAAAGAGTGCTGGACGTCGGCTGCGGGACCGGTACGTCAAGTGTGACCCTTGCGGGGATCGTGGGGAAGAGCGGGCACGTCGTTGGCGTGGATTTCTCCAGAGAGATGCTGAGAGCCGCCAATGCCAGGGCGAAGGGAATGGACAACCTGGAGCATAAGTTGTGCGATGCAAATGCACTAACGGAGATATTGAAATCTCAGTTGTGTACGGATGAGGCACAATCGAACGACTTCGGGTCCGGGTTCGACGCCGTGCTGTACAATGCCTGTATATTCCTGGTTCCCGAACCCGAGAACACACTTGGATGTGCGCATCAGGTTCTGCTCGGGAGCGGGATGTGCGGGATGAACTACATCGAAGGCGTTTTCAGCGTTCCCGCAAACAATGGGGAAGATGCCGGAGCAAAGGCTGGTGATGGGACGGAGGCAGGCGAGGCGGATGAGGGCGAGAACGAGGACGGTATCGACCTTTTCACGAGGGCCAGGCGAAACGACGTGGAATTCGCTCCGTACGGCCGGGGGATAGTGGACGTGAGGCGGCTGCCGGAAATGATGAGGGCCGCCGGTTTCGTGGATGTCCGCCGGGGGACGGTCGGCAGGGTGATGTCAAGAAATGAGATAGAGGAGTTCTACGGCATTCCTGCCCAGTCGGCGGGGCTGTATCCACGGACGGCCTACGAGGAGAGACTGGTGAAGCTGGGGAGTCTCTTCGATCACTACGAAGGAAGGGGTGTACGGGAATTCGAGCAGAGATGGGGCTGGGTGACGGGGAGAAAGAAAACCGGGTGAAGTAGAGGTGGCAAGCACCCATGGGAACGTGGAAAGGAACCGCCGAAAAATAACGTGGTAAAGTTTTATCTATGCCGGATTGATTCTCGTAGCGATCAAAGGGGCTGACATCATGAAAATGAGGGATTTCACATTGCACAGGCCGCAGAGCCTCACCGAAGCCTTCGAGCTGTTGCGCAGGTTCCAGGGCGATGCAAAGATCATGGCCGGGGGAACCGACCTGCTGGTCGATCTGAAGCAGGACAACATCCGCGTTCAGCATCTTGTCTCGATCGCAGGGATAGGAGAACTCGCCCGGATCGAGGAGAAGGGAGGCTCGCTGTCAGTGGGGGCGCTCGTCACTCTTAACGGCGTGGCCGGAAATGTAAAGATCCGGGCCCGACTTCCGGCCCTTTCCGAGGCCGCAGCATCCATGGCCTCCAACCAGATACGCAATGCGGGCACAATAGGAGGGAACATCGCCAGCGCCGTTCCCTCGGCCGACATACCCCCAACTCTCATGGCTGCGGGAGCATCCGTCATTCTCTCGGCACCCGGCGGAGAGAGAGAGGTCCCCCTTGCCCGGTTCTTCCTGGGCCCCAGGAAGACCGCTCTCAGGGAGGGGGAGATACTCACGCATGTACTGATCCCCGCAATACCGGACAACACGGGGATATCCTACAGAAAGATGAAACTGAGAGGCGCAAACGCTCTGGCCGTGGCCTCCGTGGCGGCGGGCATCACCGTGAGCGGCGGGATCATCGACAACGGCATCCTCGTACTTGGAGCGGTGGCTCCGATCCCCCGGAATGCTGTGGAAGCCTCCGTTATGCTCGCCGGTAAAACACCGTCGGACGGGCTGTTCAGGGACGCCGCCAGGCAGGCAGGCCAGGAAGCGAGCCCCATATCGGACATCCGGGGTTCGGATGAATACCGCCGCGAGCTGGTAGAAACACTATCATACCGGGCCCTTTGTGAGGCCCATGAAAGGGCCGGGAGGTGGAAATAATGCACGAGCTCATAACGCTTACCGTCAACGGGGATGACCATACCATTGCCGTCAAGCCCAACGAGACGCTTCTGGACGTCCTACGGGACCGTCTGGGCCTTTTCGGCACCAAGAAGGGCTGCGAGCTCGGCGTTTGCGGGGCCTGTACCGTACTTCTGAACGGCGAGGCCGTGTCCAGCTGCCTTCTGTTGGCCGTCAATACCGCAGGTAAGGATATAACCACCATCGAGGGCCTCGAGGAGAACGGTAGGCTTCACCCGGCACAGAAGGCGTTCATCTACAGCGGGGCCATCCAGTGCGGTTACTGCACCCCCGGCATGATACTGAGCTCGGCGGCCCTCCTCGAACGCAATCCCGATCCGACGGACGACGACATAAAGGAGGCACTCGGGGGAAATCTGTGCAGGTGCACGGGTTACTCGAAGATACTTGATGCCGTGAGGAACTGGCGGAAGTATGCTGCCATGCCCGAGCCGGAGATGAGGGATTACGACCTGGACCGGTACAAGGTGGTGGGAAAGAGCCTGCCCCGGTACGACGCCAGGGACAAGGCAACGGGCAAGGCCCGCTACACCGGCGATCTGCATTTTCCCCGTCAGCTCTTCGGAAAGATACTTCACAGCCCCATCGCGCACGGCCGGATCTTGAAGATCGACACGTCCCGTGCAGAGGCACTTGCCGGGGTGAAAGCGGTGATAACGGGAAAGGATGTGCCGGACAGGAGATACGGCGTGAGCCCCCCGAGGTACGACGAGTACGTGCTGGCGAAGGATACTGTCAGATACGTGGGCGACGAGGTCGCGGCAGTGGCGGCGGTTGACGAGGAGACTGCGGAGAGAGCCCTCGAGCTCATAGACGTGGAATACGAGGAACTGCCCGCTGTGTTCGACGTTCACGAGGCAATGGAGGACGACGCGCCGCTTCTGCACGAAAGATACCCGAACAACATCAACACCAGCGTGGACCATCACTTCGGCGACGTCGAGAAGGGCTTTGCCGAGGCGGACCACGTGCTGGAAAGAACCTTCACGGGCAACTTCACCCAGCAGGCGCCCCTGGAGCCCCACGCATCCCTGGCGGACTGGCAGGAAGATCTTTTAGTACTGTATTCCGCGACACAGGTGCCCCATTACGTCCATTACATGCTGGCCAACGTGTTCGACATGCCGCTGGGCAAGATAAAGGTGATACGGCCCCCGGTGGGAGGCGGTTTCGGCGGCAAGGCGGAGACCACGCCCCTGGATCTCATTTCATGCGTCCTCTCGAAGCGCACCGGCTGCCCGGTGAAGATGGTTTACACCCGACGGGAGATGTTCCTTCACAACAGGGGACGTCACAAGCAGTACATCACCATGAAGCTCGGCCTGGCCGCCGACGGGACCATCAAGGCCCTGGACAGCAGGATATACCTCGACGGCGGTGCGTACACCTCCTTCGGTATAGCCACCGCGTACTACGCGGGCAGCATGATACCGACGCTCTACAAGATACCCAATTACAGGTATACTGGCAGGAGGGTCATGACCAACAAGCCCGCATGCGGCGCCTTCAGGGGCCACGGTTGCCCCCAGCCCCGGTTCGCCTTCGAATGTCTTCTGAACATGATATGCGACGAGAACGGATTGGATCTGGTGAAGGTCAGGGCTCTCAATGCCATGGACGAGAACTACCGGACCTGCAACGACCTCGACATCAGGAGCTGTAAATACGAGGACACGCTCCTGGCCGCCGTGAAGGAGTCCGGCTTTGATGCAAAGCACGGAAAGTTGCCCCGTGGAAAGGGGATCGGCATTGCATCCGGCGGCTTCGTATCCGGTGCGGGTTACGCCATATACCGGGGTCAGGTGCAGCAGCATTCGCAGAAGGGGCGCGAGCCCTTCCAGAAACGCTCGCCCTTCCCTCATGCCAACGCCATCATAAAGATATCGGAGGACGGCACGCAGGCGGTGCTGTTCATAGGGGCAGCGGATATCGGCCAGGGATCGGATACGGTCCTGCCGATGATCGCCGCCGAGGCGCTGGGCCTCCCGGCGGATCGAGTGAGAATACGCTCGGAGGACACCGATATCAGCCCCATCGACCTCGGTGCTTACTCGTCGAGGATAACGCTCATGGGCGGCAACGCGGTGAAGATGGCCGCCGAGAACGTACTGAAAAAACTGTTACCGGTGGCGGCAGAGCTGCTCGAGTGCACTCCGGAGGAGCTGCGCGCCGAGGAGGGGATGATCTACTCGACGAAGGACAGCGAGAAATACATGGAGTGGGCCGAGGCCGCGCGTAAATATTTCAACAGACAGTCTTCCCTTATAGGCACCGGGTGGTACAGGCCGCCGGACGGCCTCGGGGGCGATTACAAGGGCGCCACGGTGGGAACCTCACCCGCATATTCCTTCAGTACGGCCATATGCGAGGTTGACGTGGACCTCGATACCGGCAAGGTGGACGTGAAGAAGTTCTGGGACTACCACGACTGCGGGACGCCGGTTAATCCAATGTCGGTGCATGGCCAGGTGGAGGGGGCCATCGTCATGACCACCGGCGAGGCGCTCCTGGAGGACATGGTGTACAACGACAGGGGCGAACTGCTCAATCCGAACCTCCACGAGTACATGCTCATGACAATCAAGGACGCGCCCGAGATATTCAGCGGGATCGTCGAATCGTACGAGCCGGAAGGACCATACGGCGCAAAGGAGGTAGGAGAAGGCGCTACGGTGCCCATACTGGGAGCGGTTGCTCACGCCATAAAAGATGCAACGGGGGTTTGGATAACGGACCTGCCGATCACGCCGGAGAAGATACTGAGGGCCGTGAGGGAGAGGGAGGGGGGGAAATAAGGGAGAATAATTCCACTTCAATTCCCGTTTTTCTCGAATCGCAGACAATAGATATGTTGGGAAGGGACCATATCAATCCTCCGACCTCATCCAGTATGAGTTTGGAATGTTCAACAAGGCGATTCGCCCACTTCAGTATGTATTGGCACACATTCGATCCATTGAACTATGGGGTCGCCGGTTCCATTACCCATCGTCCTCGGCAAGCGGGCCAACAGCAGGCCCACCAGGGTCTTGATCCGATACACTGACACGGGGGCCACCCCTGCCTTCATCGTCCTCTACCGTTTGCTCGTTCTCGCCTGTTTCCCCCTTCTTGCCCTTTCCGGGAACATCGTCCCAGTTTTCCGTTAACTCACCCATACCCTCCCCTTCACTGCTTCCGTCAGGTCCATCACCTTCCATCGTTTCTTCCTGCCCGCCGCTTCCTCCGACGTGATCGTAGCGAATCGTTCTGCTGCGGCCGAGGTCTATTGTCGGCTCTCTTCCCCTGTCCAGCTCCAACAGTTCATCGAAATCATTGCGTGTATAGAAGAAGGCTCTGCGCAGCGGACCCGACGTTTCCTTGCCTCGGGTCTTTCCGGAAAGACGTTTCGCTCTTTCCTTCTCGTAGACCCCTTTTATCTGAACCGAGCCCTTGTAATCAAGCAGGCCATGTTCGATCGCTGGTCCTATCTGGTTGTTGTAGCGTCGGTCAAGCTCTACTATTCCCCCGGCTCTATGAAGAGCCTTGTCAAATCGAAGATATCGGACCTTTCTCAGGATGCTGGCCAGCATGTACAGCACCACGATACCTCCCACAAGTTGCAGTATGCTGAGAACGGTGGACGAAGGTATCTTTCCGTCGATTAACCATCCTGAATCGGGATCCCCATCGTCGGTGTCGGAATAGTCGAAGAAGAAAAAGAAGGTGTCCCTCTTCAGGAGTCCATCGTTGTCCGCATCCTCGTCGGCGTTGTCGCCCACGAGGTCGCCGTCGGTATCGGCCCATTCCGCGGAGTCCAGGGGGAACCTGTCACGGGCGTCGGGTATGTCGTCGCCGTCGTCGTCCATATCCTCGCTTAGAGGGGCTTCGGGTTCGAACCACTCGAGGCCGTCTACATCCAGAAGGAGGTCCGGGGCCCCGTCGCCGTCGGTGTCAACGCCGCCACGGGGATCGAGCGGAAAGGCGTCCATGATGTCCGGGTAACCATCGTTGTCGTCATCGGTGTCGATATTGTCGGGCAGGCGGTCCTGATCCAGATCCACGGGGGTTGAGTTGTAAAGATAGGGATCGCTCCCCTGGCTCAGCTCCAGGTCGTTCCCGTATCCGTCGCCGTCGATATCGGCATCAATGTAATCGGGTACGTCATCCCCGTCCCTGTCGGAGGGCTTCGAGCTCCGGTCAAGCGGTCCGGACCCCTCTGCAACCTCGATCTCGTCCGAATAGCCGTCGTTGTCGTCGTCCTCATCGAGATAATCGGGAATGCCATCGTTGTCGTGATCACCCGGATATTTCTCCCTATCGAGCGGATCCATGCCCGCATCCTCTTCCTCTGCGTCGCTCCAGCCGTCATTATCGTCATCGAGATCGGCGTTATCGCCGGTACCGTCGCTATCGGTATCGACCCACTCAAGGGGATTGTACGGAAAGGTATCGTTCAGGTCCGGGTGGCCGTCGTTGTCATCATCCTCATCCTCGGTGAGTGGAGATCCGCCGAACAGCTCGTCCGGCTTGCCGTCGCCGTCGGTATCCGTGGTGGCGTTGCGGTGGAGCGGAAAATCGTCGTATATGTCGATGACGCCGTCCTGATCGTCGTCCGGGTCGACGTCGTCGGGTATACGGTCCCCGTCGTTGTCCGGGGGACGTGATGACGCATTCGTGGAATTGGTGCCGTAATTATCCTCCACCACATCGGTGAATCCATCGTCATCGTCGTCATCGTCCAGATAATCCAGCTTGCCGTCGCCGTCGTTGTCCCCGGGCCTGCTCATGTTGTCGCGGGCATCCGCTCCGGCCCTTTCCTCCTCATCGTTGTCGAAACCGTCGCCGTCGATATCGTCGTCTGTTGAATCGGGTGTGAGGTCGTTATCCAAGTCATTCGGTCTATCCATATCGTTTTTCGGATTCGTACCTTCTCTCAGCTCAACAGCATCAGAGTACCCGTCATCGTCGTCGTCCTCGTCGGCATTGTCGCCCTGTCCGTCCTTGTCATGATCGGCCCATTCCGTGGAATCGTACGGAAAAGCGTCGCCCCTTATACCGGTGGAATTGTCCCCGTAGCTATCGCCGTCGCTGTCGTACTGCTGCGAGGCTTCACGGGGCATGAAATCCCTGTTGTCGCCCACGCTGTCGTTGTCGCTGTCGGCCCATTCGAGCGGGTCGTACGGAAAGGCATCGCCTATGAGGACCGTGTGGTTCTCGCCCTTCACCGTAACGTTGGTCCACGGCCTGTTGTCACCGTAACCGTCGCCGTCCGAATCCTTCCACTGGGTCACCTCGTAGGGCATAAAATCCTTGTTATCGCCCACGGTGTCGTTGTCGCTGTCCGCCCATTCCAGGGGGTCGTTCGGGAAAGAATCGCCTATGAGGACGGTATGAAGTTCTCCGCTGAGATTCAGGACGTCCCACGGCTTGTTGTCGCCGAAGCCGTCGCCGTCGGTGTCGTTCCACTGGGTGATCTCGTTCGGGAACGAATCCGCATAGTTGTTGCCGTATCCGTCCCCGTCGTTGTCTGCCCATTCCAACGGGTCATTGGGGAAGACATCACCTATCATCACGTTGAAGTTCTTGTAATAACGCACCGTTACATTCCTTCCCGGAGAATTATCCCCGAAACCGTCACCATCCGTATCCTTCCATTGTGCCGGATCAATGGGGAAATCGTCGCTGAACATATCGCCGTAATAATCACCGTCCGCATCCATATACTCCATTGGATTCCATGGAATTCCATCAATGTTGTCCCCGAATCCGTCGTTATCGGAGTCCACCCACTCTTCATTATTCTCCGGGAACGCATCAATGAAATCAGGGAAGCCATCATCATCAGTATCCCGTATGAAGATGCCATTGCCACGATTCTTTGTAACGGTTATTCTATCATCATCCTTGGAAGCATCAGATATTGCGGTCACGATGTCGAGGTCCCCATCCCGGTCAACATGACCTACACAGATCGAGTATGCTTCCCCTTTCAAGGCGTAGAGAGTTCCCTGGCCGTATTCTCCCTCCCCGTTGTTCAGGAGAACCGACAAGCTGTCATCATCACTGTTGGCTGTTACAACATCGATGTCGCGATCTCCATCGACATCCCCAAGCGATATGGAAGATGGAGTCTTACCCAGATGAAGGTCCGCTCGCTCCCCGTATGCTCCGGCTCCGTTGTTCAGAAGAACTGAAACACTGCAATCGTCAGCATTTGGGATCAACATATCGAGATCGTCATCGTTGTCAACATCTCCAAGATGGATCGAACATGGCCCCTCCCCCACGATATAATCCGTTTTCGACCCGAAAATCCCATTCCCGTTGTTTGTAAGAACAGACACGTTGTCGTCTTCGGAATTGACCGAAACAAGGTCAAGGTCGTCATCTCCGTCAATATCCCCGAGCGAAACCGTACATGGTCTCGCACCGACAACGTAATCCGTATTCTGCCCGTACTCCCCGTTCCCATTGTTCAACAGGATGGACAGCGAGTTTTGATAATAATTCGCAGTTGCGATGTCGAGGTCATTATCCCCGTCAATATCTCCCAAGTGAACCGAACGTGGCATATTATCCCACCCCACATCATAGTCCACTTTTTCCGCATATGATCCGTTTCCGTGATTCAGAAGAACGGACACACTCCAATCCCCCTCATTGGCGGTTACTACATCAAGGTCGTCATCATCGTCAACGTCACCCAGGCAGATGGAGTAGGGATCATTTCCAACGGGATAATCGGTCCTCGCTCCATATGCGCCATTGCCATTATTCAGAAGTACTGATACGCTATTACGATATTTATTTGCGGTTAAACAATCGAGGTCATCATCCCCGTCTACATCTCCAAGAAAGACCGAGTAGGGCATTCTACCTACGTCGTAGTCTATCTCTGTCTTGAAGGCTCCTTTACCGTTGTTCATAAGAACCGATACCGTATCATCCGCAACATTGACGGACACAATATCGAGGTAGGCATCTCCGTCAACATCCCCCATGCAGACCGACCAAGGAGATCTACCAGTATCATAATCCGTTCTCATTCCATAGGCCCCCTCACCGTTGTTCCAAAGAACTGATACGCTGTTATCGTCAACGTTAGCTGTTACGGCATCGAGATCTTCATCACCATCAACATCTCCAAGATAGACCATACATGGTCGATCCCCCACATTGTAATCCGTTTTCACACCAAACGTCCCGTTGCCTTCATTCAGAAGAATCGACACTTTGTCATCCCCCTTGTTGGCGGATACCAAATCGAGATCATCGTCGCCGTCAACATCTCCAAGACGGACGGAATGAGGCATCTCGCCCACCGCATAGTCCATCCTTGCCCCGAAGGCTCCACCGCCGTTGTTCATTAGAACCGATATACTTCCATTAGCATAGTTGGCGGTAGCAACATCGAGGTCATCGTCTCCGTCGACATCGCCGAGATGGACCGAATATGGATGTTCACCCACACGATATTCCTGTCTTTGCTCGAAAGCTCCAGAACCATCATTCTTTAGAACCGAAATGCTACCATTACCGACAATGGAGGAAACGAGGTCTGGATCGCCATCGCCGTCAACATCACCCACATCGATGGACATTGGATAATCACCAACGGTGAAATCAGTTCTGTTCCCAAACGTTCCGTTCCGAGCGTTAATAATGACCGATACACTGTTCTCGCCCCAGTTGGCGGTCGCGATATCGACATGGTCATCTCCGTCGAAATCTCCTATACAGAAATAATATGACCATTTTCCAGTATCGTAGTCCGTCCTTGACCCGTATATTCCGTCCCCTTCATTCAGTAATACAGAAACACCATTATCGTCATGACTGGCGGTAACTATGTCAAGATCTCCATCCTTGTCCACATCGCCCAAATGAACGGCATAGGGTTCTCTACTTACTTTATAATCGTATCGTCCGGAATCGATTATTTCCTCTCCACCATGAACACGACTGCTTACGTCATCATATTCGATGCTCTCCATTCTGCAAGTATTCGTGATGATATTCTCCTCGTATTCGTTCATTTTTATCGTGGAAAATCCCATCATCGATCCAATGATGCAGTTTAATATTATCAAGGACCATATCCCGTTAGCTATCGCTTTTCTCGATGTGTTTTTCATGGTGACCACCATACTCGATTGTATCAATAGAAGTAAATAGAGCACTGAAAGAAATCCACCTTAATAAATTGGGCGGTAATAACGTGGTCGATTATGCTGAAAAAGGAAAGGGAACCGGGGGCTGCGATCCGTCCTGTGCGTTGATGCGGGCCTTAAGGTACACCAGTATACTACGAAAGCATCGGGTCGGTTTCGAACGGATCGTCTTGGTTCATCTGGTTCAGGACGGAACAGAGGATTCTTCAGGTCGGCAAACGCCGACCGGAAGGCCGGTTGGCCTCACTTGTGTAGTATATGTTGCCTTTTTTGTAAAAGGGCCTGCGCCCACTATCGTTCCATTGCATCAAGATGCAACTGCGTCCTCGGGGACGTGCCCACTTTGTTCCGGAGGCACCCTTCGGGCGCTCCTACACCCTCGGCAAGTATGCCTACGGATTACCCCACCGGACGTCCGCGTACACCTCCCCTGCTCCCCACCCCCGCTCTCAGGCCCTTTTACTGAAGAGAGTCTGAGAACGATTTTGCGGTTGTGCTTCAACCCCGCACGAACATGTTGAATTTTTTCTCCTCGCCGATGGTCGTCTCCGGCCCGTGACCCGTGAACACCACCGTATCGTCCGGCAGCGAATACAGTTTTTTGCGTATGGAGCTCTTGAGCTTCAGCATGGAGCCCTCCCTGAAATCCGTCCTCCCTATGGAGCCCTGAAAGAGCGTATCCCCCACGAAGATGCCCTCGCCGCACAGAAGGCTTATGCCTCCCGGCGAATGCCCCGGCGTGTGGATTACCTCGAGTTTGATGCTTCCCACCTCGATCACCTCCCCTTCATCTATGAATCGGTCCGGGTCCGGCACCTGGTTGATCCTGATCCCCCACTTCATGGCGCTGACCCGGGATTCCTTGACGAAGGACAGGTCCTTCTCGTGCAGTAAAAAGGGAACTTCGGGCATCTTCTTCTTGATGCCCGTTACACCCGCGTTGTGATCGAAATGGCCGTGGGTGGCTATCATGCACTGGATATCGAGGCCCAGCTTCGCCACCTCCGCAAGGATCGCCTCTCCCTCGTCCCCGGGATCGATTATCGCACCTTTTTTCGTCGCTTCGTCCCCGATAATAAAGCAGTTCGCCTGTATGGGGCCCACAACCATTCTCTGCACTATCATGTATATGCACTTCCACTGTTCGGTCACCGATGTCGTCAATCGTAGAGCTCCTCGGAAAGGTCGGAACCTACCTTTCGTCCGGATCTCGTGTATATTATCTTGTATATGTCGGGATTCCCCTCAAGACAGACGGTACACTCGCCCATGGTTTCCGATGCAAGGTCCACCAGCCGGACCTCGTAGCCCAACGCCCGGTACGTCTTCGCCATCTCCGAGAGCCGAGGCTCGTCGAGTATCGATCGCCTTGTCCATCCTTGCAGGTCCCCGGCTCCCCGCACCCTCGCCTTTCCATCTTCTGCTTCCATATCTTCCAACGGGCCATCCTCCTCAGAACAGATCGTCCAGGTCGTCGTCCCCGCCACCGTCACCCGGCGGCATCTGGCCGTGTTTCTGCAGATATACCTGTATCAGCTCGCTCTCCCGTTTGCTGTACATCCGGTCCTCGTCGTACCTGAAGTATCTTGTCCTTTCAACCGTATCGAGCCGGTCCAGCAGATCTCCCTTAATATCGGATGTCCCCACTATGGCGAGAACGTTCTTGTCATCGTCCAGCAGCCGATAGACGCCCTCGATACCATCCGGAAGCTCCCTT
>CAYRFL010000079.1:0-19266 GCA_964423515.1 uncultured archaeon | reverse complement strand
CGTACGACCAGTACGGAGAAAGCCATTGACAGGGGTTCAAATCCCCTCGGGAGCATCTTTCTTACTGGCCCATCTTATTATTGTACCGAGTGGTCAAGCTCGGACGATCCGCCTGGAAATGATGGATTACTGATTGTCTTCAGAGATATATTCCTGAATTATACGTTTACGAATTCGGACCGCCTGAATATTATAGGTACCGCAAGAATTAGAGACGAAATTTTTAATTAATACAAATGAAGTTGGGATTCAATTCACATATTGACCACGGGGTATCAAGATGCCATATGCCGACTTCGTATTCAGGAGGAGCACTGTCGTATTTATCTGCTGTTTCCTCTTCATACTGCCTCTTGCCATGAATTACCTGGGACCGTATACGCAGGAGGCCGATCAAAATCCAGGGAGGGACGATGACCGGACCGCGGAGGTCACCCCCCTCGATCCCGCTCACGATCCAAAAGTGGACAAGGGATCTCCGGAAACGAGAGGAGCGGATATAGTTCTCCTATCCGAGAACTTCGATTCGGGGTGGGGTGTCTTTCAGCACGGTGTTACGGGCGGAGCATTCCTGGCCATCGCGGAGAGCGTGGATGGGAACTCCGTTGCGCGCTCCGGCAGCAGCGTCTTCATGGCGGGCGCTGGCGACAACAACGTGGAGCAGGTCTACTTATTCACAACCCTGGACCTAAGGGGCACTGGGAACGTGTTCCTGGATTTCCATTATGCATACGAGGACATCGAGTGGAACGAACATCTGTACGTCGATATAGACGATGACGGCAATCATGGCAACGGTTTCAATAGGAACAACTGGAAAACCGCTCCCGCCAGGGACGACAACGATCACAGGACGTCGGCCAACGACTACATACACCAGCAGTACGATCTGACCAATATACAGAAGAGAGAGAATGTGAGAATAAGATTCCGGGCCGTTATCGGTAGCCATCACAACTACGACCTGTTCTGTCTCGACGACGTTCTCGTAAAGGTCAACTACGTGCCAGATGTTCAGGAAACTTCCGTACTTATCGACCCGGTCATCATCTATACGCTCACCCACGACACTGCCGCCCTGAACGTCACCTTCCTCGATGCGGACAATCACGATCCCGGGGATTTCCAGGCCACCGTGGACGTCCGTCTCGCAGACAACAGCACGGTCCTTCGGTATCTCGACAATGCCTCGAAGGACGATTACAGGGTGAACGTTGAGTCCGTCGGGACCAGCCGATACAACGCCACGTTCTTCTTCGATCCGAATGATATCTACGGCTTCGGTCAGGTGGACCTCAAGGTCATGATATTCGATCCGGACGGTTTCCTTGGAACACTTCCCATGGAGCTTCTGGAGAACGCGGTGGAGCTCAGAGATCACTGGCCCGCCCTAAATGTCTCCACTTTCACCACCGATCACCTTCGCCGAAACCTTTTTATGGACCGATCCCTCAAATTCACCGCCAGATTCGACGATATGGATAACCAGAGTATCGAGGACTTCAACGTTACTCTATACGTGAGGGACGAGGATAACACCACCTACGAGCTGTTGAACCGGTCCGATTCCGAAGAGGACGATCTCGAGATAAAGGGTATCGGTCACGGAAATTACGAAATAGAGTATACGTGGACCCCTGCCGACGACATGCCTGTTTCCATATACGATGCCTATCTGTCCGTGGGGGACGGATACGGGGCGGCGGACAACGTCACCTTCCAGGACGGAGAGGGACTGTTCGAGCTGTACGAGGTCGATATATCCGATATCTCGGCGAGCCCGGAGCCTTACAACCGGCATTCCGGGGAAGCCCTGTACCTGAACCTGTCCGTTTCACATAACATATCGGGCCCCCTGGAGATCTGGGACCCGTATCTGAACCTCAGTCTACGGGATGCCGGAGGTGCCGTTTACAACGTCACCCCCCCCGCGAGAGGGGATGCGGAACTGGAGATCATCAATACCTCCGATCACTCCTACATTGCCTCCCTTCCGTGGAACGGGGCGAACTCCCTTCCGAACGGAGAGTTCGATGCCAGGGCGGTCCTGTTCGTCGGGAACGATAAGATATTCGTTTCGACCTACGCGGATAATCCGGGCATCCTAAACACCTTCTACAACGTCGGTCCGTCCATCCGGTCCGTGACCTGCTCCCCGGGACTGGTCAATTCATACGTGGAACCCGTGGTCACCATCACTGTGGAATTCATCGATCCGGACCTCCATGAGATGGAGATGTTCTCTTTCGACGCCACGATCCGGGATGCCGAGGGAAGGGAGATAACACTTCTTTCAGGTGCGACCATCGACTCCGGGGCCATAGATCTGACCGGGACCGACGATACCTACAGTGCTGAAATAACTTTCATGGTCAGGAAGGATTTCATCGACGGTGAATACGATGTGGAGGTGACCGTCTCCGATGCGTATAACTATTCGCACGACTCATCGTTCGCAGAGGGAGAGAATCTCTTTGAGGTATACTCCAACGTACCTCCCTCGACCCCCGTGGAGATAAACCCATCCGAGACCCGGGAGCTCTCACCCATGATCCACTGGTCTGGGGCCTCGGATGCGGAGACGGAGTCACATGAACTGGAGTATTTCATACGGATCGGGACCGGACCCGGAGCCGGGGATGTCCTCGACTGGTACTCCACAGGCAGAAATCCTTTCTATCAGGTAGATCAGCAGCTGGAGTACGGCGTGTATTCTGTGGCGGTGATGGCCACGGACGGTCAGGACAACTCAACACCTTTCGAGAGCATAATGGAGATATACGTACTGGCCAACCTTCCCCCGTTCCCACCGAACCGCATTCTTCCCGATTATACCATAGAGACCCTTCCCAAGATCACCTGGTCGGGAGCCTCGGATGGGGACGGGGATGCCATAATGGAGAATCACCTCCAGATCGGTACGAAACCGCTGTCCAACGATACTCTTCCGTGGGTGAATGTGGGTACGAGTACGTATTACCAGATCCAGGAGGCGCTGCCCTTCGGCACCTACTACGTCCAGGTAAAGGTCTCTGACGGGAAGGAGACCTCCTTCGTTCGCCAGGAACTCATGCACGTGGTGGGAGAGGGGAACGCTCCCCCTTCGCCACCCACGGAGCTGTATCCGACCGTCACCTGGGACACCACACCTAAGTTGACGTGGGTCGGAGCATATGATATTAACAACGACACGCTAACCTACTCCATCCAGATAGGAACCGCCCTCGATATGGGGGATATCCTCCCATGGAACGACGGCCTGGTGGAGAGTCAATACCAGATAGGTGAAGAGTTGGAGGTTGGAAGATATTACGTCCAGATCAAGACCTTCGACGGGGAGCTGTACTCACAGATCTTCCAGTCCACCCTGGATGTAACCGAGGTTGGAAACATGCCGCCGGGAAATGTTTCCAACATCCGGCCAACCGTAACCACCAACACCACCCCAACCATCTACTGGGACCCTGCCAGCGACCCGGACGGCGATGATTCGGGGATCATCTATTTGATACAGATCGGTCTGTCTCCGGGACACGGGGAGGTTCTTCAATGGATTTCATCCAAGAACCGGACCTCCTACACGGTTACGCAGGAACTGACGCCCAACCGCATATACTACGTCCAGATAAAAGCTTTCGACGGAGAGGGCTACTCCCCCGTTATCTACAGCAAACTTGAGATCCTCGTCTATATCACGGAGATCGCCTTCCTTGAGGATGTGTCCGTCTCAACGGTGGAGAAGGGGACTGCCCGGACCTTCACGCTTCGAGTTGTAAACAGGGGTACCATCAGGGACAACGTGACCCTTACCTTTGATGTCCCTGGAGAGTTGGAGGATTTCGTTAACACATCCGGAAAACGTTTCTCCCTGGCTCCCGAGGAGGAGATATTCGTTCATCTTCGCGTGCACATACCCGAAAAGGAGAAAGTACTTGGCGACTATGCGATATCGGCGCGCTGCGTCTCCGAGGCACCGGACTTCTTCTCAGTGACCGAAGAGCCGCTCCTCCTGAGCATCGTGGCGAAACCGGCAGCGGAATTACCCTTCCTAGAGCGTATGCTAGACGAGAACAGGGAAACGTTCATCGCAGTCATTGCCATACTTGCCCTCATCATACTACTGATAGTCGTTCTCCTGATGATCAGGCGAAGAAAGGCCAGGATCCCCCGGGAGCTGCTGAACAGGGAAGCAGATTTCTCGGATGCTCCCGAGGTCACGTTCGCCCCCGCCGTATCCGGAGGCGTGGTGGCCAAGAGGATATTCCCGGAGGCCGAGGAACTGTTCGGGAAAGGGAAGGAACAGAAGGCGCTTCCCGCCGCCCGGAAGGGGGACAAGAAGAGCCTGCCCGCCCCAGAGAAGAAACGCCTTGCCCTTCCCCAGTATTCCGTGGTCATCGACATGCATTCGAAACAGGTGATCGGACAGTCCGAGACCGACGAGCTGGACATGGACAAGAAAAAGGATGAGGAGGAGGACTTCCTGGAGTTCCAGTTCGTGAACGGGAAATACGAGCTCGCCACGCCGGGTCTGCCTCCGGAACAACCCTACGGAAAGGCTCCGGGCACCAGCGTGCCGACCCAACATCCGTACAAGCATCCTCCGACACCCGGGCCGATGCCCCAGGCAGCCCCGCAGGTTTCACAGCAGCCAGCAGGCGGAACGGAAAAACCTCCATCACCGGCAGGTGTTCCTGTCGGTAAGGCCCCCGCTCCTGCTTCAATCCCAAAGACCCCCGCTGCCAGTCCTTCCGGCGCGCCGCCGCCACCTCCGGCGGACTAGTCGGTTTGGACACCATGCCCATGGTGGGGTATTGTCCGTATGCGTACTTGCCGAGTAGGCAGTGGCATCTTGCTTGATGCCACACGTGCAAAGGGCGCGTGAAACGCATATGCCGATTCCATTATTATTAACAGTGAAAAACTAAAAGTTAACTTTTTATAGACATACTTCATGGACCGCCCAGCGTTCTGATAAGGTGTCGGCCTATGAGAAACTGCGGTAAATGCGACGTTCCCATGCTGAGCATGGTCCTCACCTCGGATGAGACCACCGAGACGGTTTCATGGAGATGCCCGAGCTGCGGCGACGTTCTGATAGATATGCGACAGAAGGAACCGGAAGTGGTGGAAGAAAAGGAGGAAAAGAAGAGACCGTCCGCCGGAAGGAAGGCAAGGGACAAACATGTGAAGATACACGAAGAGGTGTGGGAGATGGCCAATGACTTTGTGAGCAATAACAAGATCATGTATCCCTCCATCAAGTTCTTCACCCAGCAGGCCATCATGGAGAAGATACGGAGGGAGAAGGGCGGAGGACCGTTCTAGAGCCAGCATATGATATGGCTCGATCCATTCGCATTTTGACATTCGTTCTATTCTCGTTCACATCGAAATTCTGTAGGAGATCTTCATGAAGAATCGATATCTCGTGGCCCTGACCGGGGCAAGCGGCGTGAGGTACGGCGTGGCGCTTCTTCGGGCCATGAAGGAAATGGGAATTGATGCGGACCTAGTCGTTTCGGAGACCGCGGAGGATATCTTGAGATTCGAAGAACGGACGGAGGTCGGGGAGCTTTCAGCCTACGCGGTGAAAGTCTACCCGAACCATGACCTATTCTCCCCTCCGGCATCCGGGAGCGTTCTGTATGCTGCCATGGTCATCGTACCCTGCTCGATGACCACCGCCGGAAAGATCAACAGCTGCATCGGGGACAACCTCGTCACCAGGGCGGCCCAGGTATTCATGAAGGAGGGAAGAAAGCTCGTTCTCGTTCCCCGGGAGACCCCTCTTTCCACCGCTCATCTCAGGGTTCTCTACGAGCTATCGTCAATGGGCGTCGTTGTAATGCCCGCCGCCCCTGGCTTCTACCACCATCCCGAAGGATTGAAGGGGATCGAGGACTTCATGGTGCAGAGGATCCTTGATCTCATCGGGGTGGACGCGGACCTCATGGAACCCTTCGAGGGCCGCTGACAATGGCTCTTCGGGATACTTGGAAAGCAAAACAGTTATATTAGTTCGGAAATTCAAGCGGAGGAAATTTCCAGGCATTAGCGCATTTTTGTGTACTGTCGGGGGTGAAGCACGATGAAATACGGTGAGAAGATACAGCAGATTTTAATGGTCTTGGACGATCTCGCGGAGGATACATCCGTCCCGAGGAACATCAGAAAAGGGGCGAAGGAGGCCAAAGCGCTCATACTGAACGAGAAAGAGGCCCGGGATGTCCGGATTGCCAGTGCCATTTTCATCCTTGACGAACTGGCCAATGACCCCAACATTCCACTTCACGGAAGAACGCTCATCTGGAATATAATCTCCCAGCTCGAAACGGTTGCGGAGTTCCCGGATTAGGTGAACGAAGCACTGCCGTCCCGGGCACGAGCCCTTTCATGGTTCAGATTATACGCTCTGTTCGCCATCATTTTGTATTCGGAAAGGGTGATCTCTCCGGGTCTCTTCTCGGCGAGATCCTTGAAGGACGGATCGGAAAGAAGACATAACAGATCGGGGTGTCCGGAATTACGAAGGGAGTTTCGGATCTTCTTTCTTCTGGTGGAAAAAGCCGTCCTTACGAGTGTTTTGAATGTCCCGTAATCCTCCGCACGCTCTTCCGGGTCAACCCTCTCCAACCTCACGATGGCCGAATCCACCTTCGGCCTCGGATAGAAGACGTTGCGCGATACACGCTTGATCATGGTCGGTCGAAAATCGTGCCGGACCATAACGCTCAACCGGGAATATTCGCCGGTGCCGCATTCGGCCACGAGCCTCTGGGCGAACTCGTACTGGTACATGAGCACGGCAGTGGCGATCTCGAGCTCACGAAGCCGGAAGGTGATGGGCGAGGAGATGTTGTAGGGGATGTTCGAGACCGTCTTGTCGAAAGGTCCCAGGTCCTGCTCGAGGAAATCCCCCTTGATGAGCCGGAGGTTGGGGTAGCTCCCGGAAAGCGTCTTCTGTAGATGGGAGAACAGGAACTCATCCTTCTCCACGGCCGTTACTTCTGCCCCCGAGCGGAGAAGTTGACGTGTCAGAATGCCCAGGCCCGGGCCGATCTCCAGAACGCGTTCGCCCGGTTCGAGTCCTGCTGCCGCTACCTGGATACCCAGTATGTTGCGGTCCGTCAGAAAATGCTGTCCCCTCCTCTTTCGGGGTGAAATGCCAAGACGGGCCAGAACCCTCCTCGGATGCTCGTCCGGCCCCGATGCCGCAGGCTCCACCTTCATACTCCCTCTGCCTGTGGAAATGGTCTGTCGGAGTAATACTCGTCCATCTCCTCCCTGACGGCCTCTGCAAGACGGCGAATGCCTTCCCTTATGGCCTCGTTGTCAGAGTAGGAGAAGTTCAGACGCATGGTATTGTGACCGCTGCCGTCCGGGAAGAAGGCATCGCCCACCACGTAGGCCACCTTCTTGCCCACTGCCCTCTGGAAAAGTACTCGGGTGTTGATCTTCTTCGGGAAGATGACCCAGAGGAACATGCCTCCCCGGGGAACGTTCCACTTCACGTTGTCGGGGAAGAAATCCTCCATGGCCCTGAGCATGATGTCCCTCTTCTCCCTGTAGAGCGACCGGATGGTCTCGAGCTGCAGGTCCAGGTACCCTCCCTTTATATACTCGTAGGCCACGTACTGGCCGAAGCTGTTCGTGCACAGGTCCGCGGACTGTTTGGCCAGGGTGAACTTGTTGAGTATGTCGTCGGGGGCGATAACCCATCCCAGGCGGAATCCGGGAGCGAGTATCTTCGAGAACGTGCTCATGTATATGACCCTCCCCTTGGTGTCCAGGGATTTGATCGTGGGCACGGGTTCCCCCTCGAAAACCAGCTCGCCGTAGGGGTCATCCTCCACGATCAGGATGTCGTACTCGGATGCTACCTCCAGGATCTCTTTCCGCTTTTCCAGGGACATGGTCACCCCGGAAGGGTTCTGGAAGGAGGGGACGGCGTAGATGAACTTGGGAAATATCTCATTGCGGTTCAATCGTTTCAGGTTCCTTCGGAGCGACTGTATATCGAAACCGTCCTCGGTAACGGGGATGGATTCGCATTTGGCCTCGAAGGCATGGAACGCCTGGGTCGCCCCGAGATAGGTGGGTGCCCCGGTGATAACGGTGTCGCCGGGATTCAGGAAGGTGAAGGCCAGGAGGGTCAATCCCTGCTGAGCCCCGTTGGTTACGAGAATGTCATGCCTCTCGCAGTCGATGCCCTTCTTCTCCCTCATCCGTTCCGCCAGCACGATCCTCAGCTTGGGAAGGCCCTCCGTGGTGCCGTACTGAAGTGCGCTGACAGCATTTTCCCTCAATACCTTGTCGATACATTCCCGTATGACCTCGATGGGAAATGCCCTGGGATTCGGAAGGCCTCCCGCAAGGGATATCATTCCCGGTAGCTGTGTGAGCTTCAGAAGTTCGCGAATCTCGGACGCCTTCAACTTCAACGCCCTTTCCGAGTAGAGCCTCTCCAGATTGACGACCATTTCAGCACCTCGTAACCATAATAGAAGTATAGATTTTATAGTTATTGCATTGTCCAACTCCACCTATCAATAAGACCACACGAGAAGTGTGATTCCCGCCCGGCCCGGGCCCGTGGGCATGTGAAGCTCCGTATCCGCCGAGAACCTCACCAGGGGAAGGGGATCGGGGTAGGCTCCGGAAGGATCCCGGGTGATGTTGACGGTGATGTTACCGTACTTGCATCTCAGCATATAGTCGTAAAGGGGAACCTGCCCTCCGGCCTCAAGAACGGTTGATGTCAGATTGTCCAGTATGGAGCGGATCGGTGCCTCGAGGCCGAGTTCCACGCTCTTCTCATCGATGCCCTCATCGCAGGTCCGCACGGAGAGGTCTTCCACAAGAAGTTCGGCGACGTTCCTGTCCAGGAGCTCCACATCGACCTCTCCCTCCTCGCGGGATACGGTATAATTCGTCCTGTTCACGGTGCAGCGAAGAAGGGTGGACAGAGCATCGCGAGAATATCCCATATCATCCCGTCTCATCACCACCTCGTCAACGGCGGTCAACCCCGAAAGGTTCAGGAATATGGATGCGAGGACCATGATGAGGAAAAAAAGGAAGGCGTCTATAAGGGCGCTCTGCGCACTGGTATCGCCTGATACTCTGCACCTTATCGCACCTCTTTTCGGGACCATGCTACTCTACCTCCACAGCTCCACCTTCAGCTTTCCCGGATGGATCTCCTCATCATTGACCCAGATGGACACGGGGGATGAGAGCACCCCTCTGTACTCCACCACCGTTCCCGGATCCGCCTCCCCATAAGAATCCGTTACACTGGTTTTGAAGGAGAGGGTGTAGTTACCGAGGTCCGATATCACTATCCTCCAGAAAGCAGCATCCGGTATGTTCATCCGGCGGGTCACATTGTCCGCGTTCAGGCGGAGTATCTTCCCCGCCTCGAAAAGACCGGACTGACCCTGGTGGGTGAGAAGCCCGGAGGTTCTGACGCTCCGGAGGAACTCCTGGACGTCCTCCAGATGTGAGATGTCCTCTCTCCGGTCCCCGTAATTGGCGAATGCCTGGAGGGAGGATGCGAAGAATATGAGGATCGCGATGGTCACTATGAAGAATGCCGGCATCTCGTCGTAGAAACCCACGGTGCCGAGGACATTGCGTGCCAATCGCATGCCCCGAGGAGATATCTGCTGGATTATAAATTTTTTCTTTCAATCGGATAGGCTATCATACCGACCAACCGGGCAGACGCTCACGGGTCGCATAATCGAACACACAATGCCCAACGGTTACGAGATGTCTGAAAAACCGATGATCGATAGGTTAAAAGTGAGATAAAAATGAAAAAAAGATGTATGGCCCGAGCCATACATCGTCTCTATACGGGATGATCCCCGATCAGTCGTAGAACTCGTCGTCCTCGTCGTCGTAGTCTTCGTCGTCGTAATCATCGTCGTCGTAGTCATCATCATCGTACTCGTCGTCATAATCATCAGATTCGTCACCGGCAGGTTCCTTTGCCGGCGTTTCATCATCCTTGGGCTCGTCGTCCCAGTCGTCATCCCCTTCCTCGTCGTCCCAGTCATCATCCCCTTCCTCGTCGTCCCAGTCATCCTCCGGGGCTTCGTCATCGTAGTCTTCGTCTTCGGGGAAATCCTCGTCCATATCATCGGAAAAGCCATCCTCGTCCAGCGACGGCAGGGGTTCCTCTACCTTCTTCTTCTTCTGCACCATGAAGAAGACGATGGCGAGTATCGCCACCACCACAACGATCCCTATCACTACCCACACCCAGTTCCCACCGTCGTCGGGATCCTCGCCCTTTAACTTCTCGGGGGTCTCCCAGTCCTCGAAGGTCTCCGGTCCCACCGTACCTGCCGCAAGGGTTGTTATCTTTCCCGTGGCATCGGGATAGTCGGCATGGCCGAACTCTATCGTGGCCTCCGATCCGGCAAGGCTCTCGTCTATCTTGAACTCCACGAAACCATCCGCATCGGTTGTACCGGTCTTCGTTACGTCACCCACCTTCAGGGTAATAGTCGCTCCCTCTATGATGTTCCCGTCCTTGTCCTCGAACGGTCCCAGCTTTACCGTTATCTCCGGGGGAGTTACAACCGGTTTGGCAGGAGCGCTCCAGTTCAGGAGGCGCGTGGTATTGAGGGTCTTGTCCGCGTCGAGGTCGGTGAGGTTCAGGGTGAAGGATACCTCTATGTCCGTTCCCTTCGTCAGCTTCCCTGAAAGGAGTGCGGGAAGCATCCTGAAGCTGATCTTTCCGGTTGTATCGGTAGTTCCCTTCTTTGTAACGTTGTTCAACGCGTCCTTGAGCTCCACCGTGGCCCCCGATATGGCGTCTCCGCCGATGTATTCGAAGGGACCCAGCGTGAAATCGATCCCGGGCTCCACAACGGTCACGTTCACCGTGGTGACCAGATCGAGGGTCTTTACCAGGGACGAAAGGCCCTGCGAGGTCGCCGTGAGCTTGACCGTGCCCACATCGTCGTCCGCAGCATCGGTGGGCGCCATGACGATAACCGTCAAGGTATCCATCCCGCTCTCGGCCAGGGATAGGCTCGACGCCGAGAGATTGACCGTCCAGCCGGCAGTGACGTTGACCGCGATGTCGATGACGTCCGCCGCATTGGCGAGGTTGGTCACCATCACCGAGTACGTGACGTTCTCCCCGGGCTTCACTTCCTTGGTGGTGGCAGGGCTGGTCATCTGGAAGTTGTAGACTATCGTTTCCACATCCAGGCTCACCGGTATGAAACGTATCCCGCCATCGGTCCTCTCCACCTGTATATTGCCCACGTAGGAGCCGTCCTCCTGGTCAACCGGCACGTCGATGGTGAACGTGACCGTCTTCGTGGCGCCGGCTGCCACATCGAATTCGTCCTCATCCACCGATATGTTTGCCACGGGGATGGTATTGGCGCCGGAACTCAGAGCGCCGAGGGTTATGTCCACGTCCTCGATGGGACCTATCTCGGAGGTCTCGATGAACGACAGTACCTCCTCGAAGGAGTCTCCCGGCTCCGCCTCTCCCACTATGGCGGCGGGAGAGATGCTGAGGGTCGGCTTCTCGCCGGGTTCCTGTGCAAAGATTGTGAGGGGACCCTCCATGGCGGTCACCACCACGTTGGTGGAGTGTATCTCCCCGGGGGCGATGGTACCGGCGTACTTCGACATACCGGTTCCCTGTTCGCCGATGTATCCCTCTATCTCGAGCTCGTAGCCCCCGGTGGATATGCCCACCAGCTCCAACGTGTAGGCTCCGGCCTCGGCTATGGGCAGCACTATCTGCTCCTCGCCCTGGCCCTCTTCGACCGTCTGGAGATCGTTCGAATACGAATAGGTATTTCCCTGGTACTTGAATATGGCACCGGGTATCCCGACCTCAATCTTGTCTGTACCCAGAACGACTCCCACGTGCCTGCCGTCGCGATCGTAGATGTGCAGTGTGGCGTTGGAGTGCAGGGTGAACACGGCGGAGAGGTTGGCGCCTTCCGGTAGTGCCTGCGTCTCCAGGCTCAGCAAGGAATACGCCGTCGTCAGTTCCGGGCCACCGTCGTTGGATCCCTCCCAGTAGCTCTCGTTCAGCTTCTTTTTGGCCGTGAGGTTCTCCACCATATCGTCCAGCCAGACGTGTACTCCGTCGCTGGCGAAGGTGCCGTTCACAACCTCGATGGTTTCCATTCCCACCATGGTCAGCGCCTTGGCGAGTGTGAGGTAGTAGTAGTACACCCATTGATCTCCCCAATAAGCGTTCTCCTTCCACGTGTAGTTCTGCTTCAACCAGTCCACGGCGGCGACGACCCTTGCATCGCTGACATTGAGGCCGCACAGCATCAGGGACCACAATCCCGCGGCGGACATGCTGCCGTATGAACCATCGTGGCCGTTCCTCATCTTGGGCCCCTCGTGGGGCATGTACACGAAGCCGCCCGATGGGGTCTGGCATGCCTCCACGAAGGAAAGTGCGTTGGTCCAGACCGGATCGTCCTTGGAGAGGTTGCCCCAGGCGTCGAGACCCATAAGGGCCCACTGGGTGACCGAAAGGTCGGAATCATAGGAGGCATCACCGTATCGCCATCCTCCGTAGTTGGGATCGGAGTTGTTCATGGCTCCCCATATGTTGTCCTCGTCCCACTGTGTGGCGACGAGCCATTCTCCGAGCGAGTCTATCTCGTCCTGGTAGTCGCCGTTCATGGTGGCCTTGAGCGCCAGGATGGCCATGGAAACGCTGTACGTGGCATCCTCACCGATGGGTGTGTTGTTTGCATCCCAGTTCTTGTCGATCTTGCCCAGAAGGTATACTAGGGCGTCGTCCACTGTATCGTTGCCCTCGGTGATGTTGTTATTTAGGAAAGCGAGGAGGCACAGGGAAGTAGTCCCGGGGCTCCCTTCCCATGACCCGTCGTGCTGCTGGACCGACGCGAGCCATGCCAGGCCGTTGTCGATGAGGTCGCCCACAACGATGGCGGGATGGGATGCGGGATCCATGGGATCGGTTCCCGCAACGCCCTCGTCCCAGTTGCTGAAGCCGTCGCCGTCCATGTCCTCGTCGCTTATATCGGGTATGCCGTCCCCGTCCATATCGGGAGGCAGGGACCCAGGGTCCATGGGATCGGAACCGGCCGCGATCTCGTCCGCGTCCGAGTATCCGTCGTCGTCATCGTCATCGTCGTAGGCATCGGGCCACATATCCCCGTCGTTATCGGCAGGATAGTCCGTGGCATTGGTCTTGTTGGTGCCCAGGTCGTCCTCCCAGAGGTCGGGATAACCGTCCCCGTCGGTGTCGAGGAACGCCAGCGGTACATGGAGTGAGTCCAATCCGAAGCCGTCGCCCACGTTAGCGTCGTTCATCCCGCAGATGAAGTTGAATCCGTAATCCGGCTCGTACCCCTCGGAGATGCTGAAATCCTTGATGTCGCCGCTAGAGAGCGGGAACGATATCTCCAGGATATATTCTCCCGTGGCGTTCTCCACCAGGGCACCGGTGAAGTTGATCACTAGCTCGCCGTCCTGCTGGGGGTCTCCCGTCATGTTGAACTCCGGTTCCTCCTCGTCCCTGTCCCAAAGATTGCCGTCAAGGAATGTGTCCAGTGCCGTCATCTCCAGCTGATCGGTCTCGTTCCACATGACCGAGAAGAAGAAGGCATTGTCCCCCTCGTCAAATCCGTTGTAGTCCGCATCGAACGCAAGCAGGATCATGTCCATGGGCGGCCCGCCGGGGCCGTTCCTGGTCATCTTGGGCGGTATCGTGGAGTTCGATATCTCCACTGCAATGTAGAGCTGCGTCTGGTTGTTGTTGAAGTCCATATTGATATGTCGGTCCCCCATATGGGAATACATATCGTATCTCTTGAAAGCCGAAGTGTTCCAGTCCGTCAGATTTCCGTCGATCACGGGCGCTTGGGATGTGAAATTTGCTTTGTGAACGTTCCACCATTCCCCCTCGTCCTTTCGGGTCCCCATCGCGGAATCGTCATCCATCTCTCCCTGGATCGCAGGTAATGCTGCCATTACGAGCCCAAGGCAGAGAAGGATGGCAAAGGTCTTGGATATTTTTCCTCCATTCATACTTTTCACCTCATTTTTTATAGTATATATATACAAAGATTTGTTCAAATAAGAATGAGTTTTCTCATAATTAAACTTATCTGTTGTATGCCTAAATGGCCTTTAATGGCCCTCGAAAATACCCCGATCCACTCCGTCGGCCAGTACAAATAATCCTTACAATATCGTCCCGTTCTATCTCCATTCCACACTTGGGGCAAGTTACTATCTCGGTGGACACGAAGGCCTGACAGGAGAAGCAGAAGCCCTTGGCGAACATCTCCGGAGTGAGGGTATCGGAGAAGTCGTACTGAATAAAGGGCAGAAGGGGCATCTCGGGGGTCTCCCGGTGATCTGCGGATCGGGACGGGATGACGCGCACACCTCCGGAAGAGGGGCGGACGAAGTACAGCCTGCTGCATGAGATGAATTGAACTGCCCCGATAACGATCAGGGGGATTGGCGAACCCACGTACAGTATGAGGAAAACAGACCCGAAGGCCCCGATCTCGTCCAGTACTATCCCCGCCATCAGGGACAGGAACACGCCAATGAATACACCCAGCCAGATCTCGGTGATGAGTATGCTCCTGGCCCTTTTAAGGTGTTTCTGGTCCCGCAGATAGCCCACGGAGCAGTAGTTGGCCGACGCTAAGAACATCCATCCCAGGGGCATTGTGATACCCGTTCCCACCCCCATGCCCACGTCGCCGGTATATATGAACCTGGTGAAGAACGGGATGGAGAGGAAGATGGAAATGAACCCGGCGACCGCCAGCGGCAATGCGAAGAGCGTGGCCTTTCCCGCCTTCGCACCTACGTCCCTGGAGGCTGCTGCCACCATGCAAAGACCGATCATGTAGACCGGAAGAGTGAAGACGAAGACCAGTCCTCCCAGGCCCCAGAACCAGCCCGTGAAGAGAGCAAGGCTATTAGGTGAGAGAACGTAAAGAAAACCGGTGAGGAACAGGAAGGCGAAGGCGGACCCAAAGATGATCATGGCCACCCCCACGCTGCGCAGGCCCTTGTGAAGCGTTACCATTTCCCGTCATCCCCCCCGTAACCTTCGTTGGGATCTCCGTTTTTCCTGGGACGGCGGTAGGCCCGGGTAGGCCCGTCGCTCTTCATCGAAAAAAGGGATTTGAGCCCTCTTTTTTCCTGCATCCCATTATCATGCTCCCCTCCTAGATGATAGGATTTCACACGGCGTTGATCCTCCCGTCCGGGTGCTCCGCGCCAATCCTGCCCCGGCGTTCCGGCCCATTCCCGTTCGAGTGCTCCGCGCCGACCATGCGCAGGCGTTCCGGCCCATTCCTGTCCGGATGGTACGTTCCGATCGTTCCTTGCTCTCCCGTCCCATGTGCCATGGGGATCATCGAAGGACCCCGGAATGCCCCCTGTTGGCGGCATCCATCCACCACCATCACCCATGCTCTCGGGAGCTGCGCCGTGTATCCTGAAGACGGTCTTCCCCTCATCGGAGATAGGATAACGATATTCCTCTCCCGCATTCAACGGGACGTCCGGACCGGAGGATTCGATATGAGCCCCCGGGGATGAGGCAGCTCTCGTAACATATGAACTTGGTTCAACGGATCCTTCCCTTTCGCGAAGAGACCGGAAGACCAGAAAGAGAGCGATGGCAGAGAGAGTGCATAATAGAGCCTTCATGATATACAGGGGAACGGGGGCCAGGAAGAACCGGTTCCCCGGTTCGCTGATCAGGGCGAGCAATGAGAAAAGCGACAGGGGCACTATCACCACGATGAAACCTATCAGAATCAACCTGCGCCTCTTTACGGGGACCTGGGGGAGCAGTTCGAGGAACAATCCCGCAAAGAGCAGGACGCTAAGCAGGGTGACGATCATCTGGAATCCCGGTGAGATGGTCGATGCGGAGTAAGAATAGAAAAAGTATACGGGTTCCAGGAACAACATGACGAAGAACACGATGACGAAGAACACGAAACCGGTGATTACCCTACCCCTGGACCCCCCGTGTAACGTTTCCCTGCCGTGCATCAGGTAGAGCGCTCCGGCGAAGAGCACCGGAAGCGTCACGAAGAAAAGAACCATTCCGGCGAATCCCGTCACATAGGACTGGTCCCACAATTTATCCCTCTGCTCATCGTTTTCCTGATACCAATCCTCCTCAAGGTCGTCCCTGGCATGCGAGCTGCTGACGCTGGTAAGAAGAAGAATAAAGGTGAAGGTCAGCATTATCATCGCGATAGAAAGGGTGAGCGAACCGTCCCTCTGGGGGAACTTGCGGGGGATGTGCACCTTTCCCTCGAGGGCTCCTGCGATGTTCTTGCCTTCCAGCATCTCCTTATCTCCCTTCGTTACTTCATACCCGGACCCTTCACAGGTCCGAGATCCGCGTCATCGGATCCATGGCCCCTCGCATCGACGTCATCGGAGCTCGCGAACATGCTCTCGGCGCCGGTAATGGGGGCATATCTCTTCCCGGTCAGTCGGTAGGTTCGTATGAACAGCATAATGGAAGCTGCCAGGGCAGCCGGAAGAAGATAGATGTAAACCGTTCCCATCTCCACGCTGCCGGAGAGCATGGCGGGATATCCCTCCATTTCCCATATCTCCACCGACACCCGAAGGAGCCGAGGCAGCATGATGATGGATATCAATATGATAACCGCCACGATACCGTATCTCATCAATCCCCGGAGGAATGTTACCTTGTAATCCGCCAGGCTATCCCGGTCGGTCTCCGGCGCCCTTCCCTTCGAACGTTCATCCAGAAGCCTCAACCGGTTGCTCGCACCGGAGAGCTCGTAATAGATGAAGGCCATTACGGCAAAGATCAGAGAGCTCCTTGCGGAATATCCCACGTACCCCGTCAATGCATCCGCGAGGATGAGGCCCATGGCGGAAACGAGGATGAAATAGGATATGGGTGATCTCTTGAAGGCGATCCCCATCCCGCCCAGAAGACAGAGTATTGATAGCAGGAATATGCGGGGAGATACGGTGGCGATGAATGCGGTTTCCCTGAATATCCACCCGATGGCGGCCACTGCCGTCCCGAAGAGCATTATCCCCATGTAGATCCAGGAATCCAATCTCTCATGGAGGTTCTTCCTCCTTTTCATGTAGGGCAATGCGAGGAAGCGGACCAGCGCATAACCGCCAACCCCCTGAAGCACGAAGAGAAGTACTCTGGCAGCGGAGACGGGAGTATCCTGCATGACGTTGTGAAGAAGTGGAAGAAGAGCCGTGAAGAGCATTATGAGCGAGAACAGCGCTATCATTTCAATGCTGACGCTGTTGAGGATCCCATCCAGCTTCGAGCCGAGATCCTCGGGCAGCTTGACTGCGGGTGCCTTGCTCGGTTTTGGCTTCCCGGATCGACGGGGCATTCCGCCCGTTACCCGCCCCCCTCCGCCCCGTACGGGCCCGCTTCGGGATGCTGGCGTCAGACCGGGACGGGGCCTGACATGGGAACGGGCTGCGGCTCCCCCGTCCGGCGATATCCTTCGCCGCCGGGTCTTCATCCTTCGTACCTGCCTAACCTTCTTCATCGCGATCTCACCCTTATTGCCGTCCGATTCATCTTCATCTCCGATTCATTTCTATTGCAGACACCTCTTCTTCACCGCAGATTTACCTTGGCGAGAACCGTTTCGATCGGTTCCCTCATTCCCCAGGACACCACATTTGCACCGATGTCCTTCAACCTTTGTATGAGAATGGAATGCTCCATTGAGACGAGCTCCGCCTTCTTGGGCGGCGTAAAATACATGGACGATTCGAATTCCACGGATGACAGCGCAACTACGATGACGTTATTGCCACCGGAGAGAAGGCCCCTTATGGTCACGAGTATCGTGGGATCGTACATGAGCGTCGAGAATATGATCACGGTGGATTTGGGTGGAAAGTAATCCTTTGCCACGTCCACGGCGAACTTCATGGGAAGGTTCCCGGTGGGGAGCACCTTCGTGAGATAGGTATTGATAGTATCCGTCTGGGACTGTCCGCCCTTTGGCATCAGTATGTTCACCCGGGACGAATAGATGACCATGCCCACGTCGTTCCCCCTGCCCAGGAGATGTGATGCTATGCCTGCTCCGCCCCTGAGAGCATATTCGAATGGATTGTCCTTTATAGATCCCACCGCATTGACTATACGGCCGTCCAGAACGATAATGACGTCGCAGGTGGATTCCTTCTCGTGCTCGTTGACGAGTATCCTTCTCATTCTCGCCGAGGCCTTCCAGTTGATGGCCTTGTACGGATCGCCCTTCACGTAATCCCTTATGCTCCAGAACTGCGTGCTGTCCCCCACCTGTTTGACGAGGAAGTTGCCGGGATACGCCTTTGGTATCACCTGCTTCGATCTCATTTCGGACACGTCCTTGACGTACGGGAGCACGGATATCATTGAATGGACATCACCCGTGATATCCCCCTCTATCATATCCAGGTCAAGGGGGTCCACCACGTTCACCTTCACCGGCCCAAGTATGTAATCGCCGCGATAGGGCGTGAACAGCGAGTAACGAAAGCTCTTCGAGCTCTTGCGCCTCACTGAGTATATGCCGCCGTTGGTCCCGCTGCTTACTCCTATCCTCGAAGACATGAGGTCCCATACCTCCACGAACTTCATCTCCGGGTCAGGATTGTGTATCTCTATGGCCGTTCCGGGACTATCGCCTATGAAGCACAGCCTGGAGGAGAGCTTCCTCGTGATGTGTAGAAGCGCCGGTCTGGGAGGCGGTATTGCGAGTATATACAGGAAGAACAGCAGCCCCAGGCAGAACATGGGAAGGGAGAGAAGATACACTGACAGTGCCATGGCCACCACCGAGAATATGAAGATGAACACCTTTCTCTTGGTCCACATCTAAGCATCCTCCAGATTCATTCTCCCTCGTCTCATTCAATCCCTGCGACCGCAGTAACGTTCCCGTTCGGGAAACAGCTCTCCCACCAGGTCGTTCCCCCCCGGCGGGTTCGCGGATTCCCGGTATCGCGATTCTCTATCCGTCCTCTTCTCCCCCGCCAGATCCCGGGTGTCTCGCATTCGTTCCGATGATCCCCCGTACTCCCCGGCCCAATCATCGGCCCCTTGCATCCGTTCCGTCGTATCTCCGTACTCCCTGGCCCATTCATCTGCCCCATGCATATGTTCAGGCGTATCTCCGTACTCCCTGGCCCATACATCTGCCCCCAGGAGATTTACTGCCGCCTCTACGTGCTTTCCATGCC
>CAYRFL010000078.1:0-19440 GCA_964423515.1 uncultured archaeon | reverse complement strand
CCATCGAATCCGTAGAGAAGAACCCTGTAATCGAATTCGTCCCCTGCGAGCATGCCGGGTTCGAAACCCGTGCCGTTCACTTTAAAGAAGCTGTCGGTGTAGAGCGAGGCGGGACCAACCGTGGTGTACCAATCCTGGAAAGCTATCCTCTCGGCAGCCTCCAGCTCACCGTCGCCGTCGCCGAACCTCTCGTCGGCATCGATCTTCATCTTCAGGTTGCCCGCGCCCGTGGCGAGGCCGGGTATCCCGGAATCGGAGTTGAGTGTCCAGTCACGGACCATCTTGAGCTCGGTGAAGTTGATATCCAACGTGAGGTCGATATCCATCTCCTCCTCCGTATCGTCCTTCTCGAGGGAGAGCCAGTTGTACCAGGTGGGTTCGGTCTCGTTGATGACGATGTCTTCCTCGACGTAGGGATGATATCCATCGGCATCGAGTATCAGATCGAAGGTGGACGGATATACCTCGAACTCGAAGTAATCGGAACCGTTGAACGATTCCATGATCACCCGGTCGTACTTCGTATCCGTGAGAGTGACGTCGATCCCCTCTATTGGAACGCCGGTGTCGTTGTCCTCGGCATATCCGAATATCTCGAAGGATGTCTCCCCCTCGGTCATGTTGAAGTGTATCTCCCTGTCGTGGGTCTCGTTCACGGTGAAATTGATCACCTGGTCCACGTAATCCTCTTCCTCGGCCATGAGGAGGAAGGTTCCGTTGAACACCTCGAACTCGTAATATCCCGTGGCGTTGTTTGTGGTGGACTCCTGATAGCCCATGAAGGGACCCGCAGTGCAGTAGAGTGTCAGGGTGGTATGGTTCAGTGGGACGTCGGCGCTGCCGTTGTAGTAGGTGACGTTGCCGAATACCTTCCTGTCCTTGGTGATCTCGTCCAGCTTGAGGTTCACTCTCTTCACGTCGCCCTTCAGGACGAGTATCTCGGAGTGACCCTCCCCGGCATCGAAGTAATCGTCATGCGAGGCGGTGATGGTGAAATACCCGGTGGTATCCTCCAGTCGGTATCTCCCGTCCTCCTGGGTGATGATGGTGTTCTGATTCCCGCTCTGGAGATTCTTGATGGTTACCTTTGCACTCTCGATGGGTCTATTGGTATTGCTGTCCAGTACCCGCCCCCATAAGCTTGTTTCCTCTGTCTCATCCGCAACAAACACGGGACTCAGTAGGACGACCGACAGAAGCATGAAAAGAGCCATTGTAGTCGTCTTCAATCCCAGATATCGTCGTTCCATTCTTTTCTCCTCCATATTCATATATCCGCGCGTCTTCAATTATGTTTCGGTATGCCCATATCTCCAGAGATGGTTCATTACCATCCATTTAACTATATTATAATGGTGACCGAGAAGCGGCCGATTTTTCCAGCACCCTAACAAAAACCGTTTATATATATTTTTTCCGCCAATAGTGAAACCGAGCCAAGAGAGCAGGTTGATGGGTGATGGGGAAGAATCCCCGATTTCCCTGCCAACATTCCCCCGGACCCGATCCCCGCTTAATTCATATAATATAAAATACATTCGGAACTTCTTCCCTCGGCCAATGGTGTCGATAGGCAAAAATGATCTCGTTAGGTTGGAATCCGGATGGCAATGGATATTTCTCCCATGGTGATACCACATCTGCTGGCTGGCCTCACCAGCCTGGGTCTCGGAACCTACGTTCTCAGCAAGAATCGCAAGGACATCACTAGCAGGGTATTCTTCGGTCTCATGCTGACCTGCGGTATCTGGTCCCTTGGCGAGTTCACAATGCAGCTTACCCGTGTCGACGTGATAGGCAAGATGGGTGGAATAGGGGCAAATATCGGATTCATCTTCATCCCCGTGGCTCTTCTGCATTTTGCCATTATCTACACCCGTGGAGCCAGGAAAGGAAAGGCGAGGAAGCCAAAAAGGAGCAAGAAGCCCAGCCTGCTCCCGGTGCTCTATGTCCCATCCATTATAATTGCCATTCTCATGCTCACCATGCCCAGCCTATTCTTTACTGTGGAACTGGTGGAGGAATTGAGACCGGACGCCCTGATCGACGGCGACGGGGCGGGTGCCAACTGGACCACCACGGGAAAACTGGGCCGTCCCAGTGGTAGTTACAGGAGGTTGTTCCCGTCATCCTGGGACGTGAACACGACGGTAGGCGAGGATATCCGGAACTGGTACTTCAGGGACCTCGACATGGATGGTAGTTACGGCTTCAACAATTCCCTCCCCGAGCCCATAATGTACCTGAAACCTCGGATCCTGTTCAACTGGACCGAGATACCAGGACCTCACGATGATAAACTTCTAACCTATCTCGAGGTAACACTGGGTGTCAACTGGTCCGGAATCCCGGATATCTCGAAACACGATAAACAACCCCTAATAATGGTGGCCGACGATGACGGCACCGTATTTGTCAGGCTCGATGAGGTCACCGGATCGGTCCTCGTAACGTTGAAGAACGATGAGAGATACGAGCACGGTTCATTCGATCTGGACGGGAACATCACCATTTTCGAAACCGTTAAGAACGTTCTGTTCGACACGAGCTACGCAAACTATTCCGGCCTCAACCTTGAAAAGGACGGCGCACGGGTTATGGCAAATGCCACACTTCTCGACAGCAACATCACCTGGGTGGGATTCTCCAGCGCCTCCAACAATGCCAGCATATTCTGGATAGACAGCAAGAAATCCGGCATTATCGGACGTTACGACGACGGAGAGAAGCTGATGCTGGAGAACGGGAACGGATACTACGATATCACGACCGACAAGATATACGAGAACTTCAAGTATGCCCCGGGCCCCCTCTACAACGTGATCATATCGCTGTTCTTCCTCTTCATCATCGGCTCCCTGGCATACTTCTTCAAGGAATACCTGACACCCAGAAATGCTGCCGCCCGAAAGCAGATCCGTTTTATGTTGACGGGTTTGCTCATCCTCATTGTGTTCATACTCATGGAGTTCGTCATGCAGGCTCAGGGATTCATACTCCTGGTGGGAATCTGGGACAGCCTTCTGACGCTTCTCATATCGCTCTTTTTCGCCGTGGCGGTCCTGAAGTACAATCTGATGGACGTGCAGGTCCTGCTGAAGAAGAGCTTGACCTATTCCATAATCGTTCTTATCATGGCGGTAATATTCACCGTCATCGGTGAATCCCTGGAATTCCTCACGGGAAAGATGCTTCCGGAGCTCTCCGAGCTGGTATCGAACATCGTCTCCGCCCTAATAGTATCCATCCTCTTCATGCCCGTCATCAATCTCACGAAGAGGTTCTTCAACAAGATGTTCCCCAAGCTCGCAAAGTACGAGAAGGAATACGTGGAGAGGATATCCGCCTACGAGGCCACCCTGGAGGCCATGTGGCAGGACAGGGACCTCAACGAGAGGGAGGAGAAGGCCCTGGCGATCCTCCGGAACAAGCTCAATATCACGCAGCAGGAGCACGAGGAGATCACCAAGAGGCGCGGAGTGAAATCCCAGGTGTAGTGATCCTTACGGTCCCGGCTCGACATAGGGCTCGGGGTCCGTCGATATGATCGCCATATCCGTCAGTTCCAGCATTCTGTTTGTCCTGGCCATGAGAAGAAATGCCTCGTGATTTGCCGGCGTGTACAATCTCGTGGGATCCGTAAGTTCCCCGAAGTTCTCCCGTAGAAGGGTATCATTTGCCTTCAGAGAAGATGAATTTCGGGATGCCATGCAGAACAGGTAGGGCCCCGAGGACCATATGTCCGTTCCGAAGAGATTGGCCGGGCCGATGGCGGCCCTCATGGAGTTCCCAATGACAACGGCGGTCTCCGGTGTGAATATCGGGGAGGAGGCGTGTGTTACCGCAATCCCGTTCTCCCTGAGGACCGCGGACACGTTCTCGTAGAACTCCACTGTGTAATTGAGGGCCATATGCCGGGAGCGGGGCTCCAAAAGATCGATTATCACACAGTCGAACCCGGCTCCTGTCCCCCCGCCGTCTCCGGGCCCGCCCCCTCCTTCGGTTTCCATCATCCGGCGGTAGCGGAGCAGGAATTCTCTCGGAAAGCTGTGATTCACGATCACTCTCCCGTCGTCGAAGGCATTGTTCTGAACCTTGGCGAAGTACTGCCTTGCCACCTCGATAATTACGGGGTCCTTCTCCACCACGACAACCTCCTTTACGGAGGGATATTTCAACACCTCTGCCAGGGCCCCCCCGTTTCCCCCGAAGATGAGCACCCTTCCCGGGGACCGAAGGCCTGACATGGGTACGTGCACCATCGGTTCGTACTGCTGGAAGTAATCGCCCTCCGACAGGACCAGCTTCCGGTTCAGGAAGAGGGAGTAATCCAGTTCGAGGTGCTCGGTGACGGCAATGTTGTTGAACGGGGTTTCCCTGTGATACACCACGATGCCTTGGTACGTCTCCTGCTGGGCGCCGTATTTGATGGGGGCGGTGTTCACGATCAATGTGGAGACCGCTGCAGCGAGTACGAACAGCAGGATGAGCCCGGTCCTGTGCCTTTTTATAAAGCCCCGGGGCACCGACTGCATTCGTCGCAGAGCACGGTTGACCTTCCCCCCGCGATCCTTCCCGGACGAGCGCTTGAGAGTTCCCCAGAGAATACCGAAAATGAGGACCACCGAAACGGATAACAGCCCCACCAGGAGGGCGGTGTTGTTCTTGCCCAGGGTCTCGAGGAGAAAGACCGAGGTGATCACCCCTCCCAGGGCGGACCCAAGGGAGTCCAGGGTGAATATGACGCCGGTGGTCCGTCCGAGTTCCCCGTAGGCATCTCCCGAAGTACCCGAGAGCAGCTTCATGGCTATGGGCATCTCACCCCCCATGAGCGCCGGGACGATGACCGCCGCCAGTGAAACGAATATGAGAAGGAATGTATATCTCGGGATGGCGCCCAGCAGCGGGAGGGAGGAGAGCCCATCGGCGGCAGCCGGTGCCAGGCTCAGGATGTCTCCGAGAAAGATGATGGTCAGGCCCACCAGGAGCTCGAGGGATATGAAGAGGACGATGAGGGACCTGGCTTTGCGGAGGCGGTCGGCCCACATCCCGAACAGCAGCGAGGACAGATACCCGAGGATGAACATGGAAATAACCACCCCCATGGCGATGTTGGAGGAGCCCAGGTATATGACCGCCTCGGCCTGCATCACCACCTCATAGCCGAAGGAGACGAATCCCGTCAGGAACACTATGGCGCATACCAGCGGCCTCAATCCCCTGTATCCGTACTCCTCTATCATCTTTATCACTCCCACGGGTTCTGCAGCACCGGGCGGTCCATGTTGGACACTCTCGCTCTATCGAGGCCGCTCTCGAGATAGGGATTGTCCGCAAGAAGGAACGATGCCCTGTGGGTATATCCGTTGTAGTACTCCGTTTCGATACCGAGATCGGACAGGAAATGATCGATTAGCCCTATCTCCAGTTCGCCCAGGTTATAGCTTTGGGATGCCACGGCGAAGCTCCAAGGGCCGAAGGTCCAGACGTTGCTGAGATACAGCTCAACGTCGGGAAACACCTCTTTCAGGGTCTTCGAGATGGACATCGTTATGTACGGATACTCGAACCACGATGCAGCCTGCAAGGCGAATATGCCGTCAAACGCGAGAATGTCCCGGACGTCCCCGAAGAACTCCACGGTGTAGAGCATTGCTACCGCCTCCGTATCGGGGTCGGGGAGGTCCCCGATCACCACGTCAAAGGGCTCTCCTTCGTAATCCCGAACGAATATTCTACCGTCCTCTATCCTGACGTCGACGCGCGGGTCGTCGAAACATCCGTGGTTTATGCTGGTCAGGTACCTGTCGCAGACCTCGATGACCTCCAGGTCCAGCTCTATGAACACGACCTCCTCCACCGTATCGTGCTTCAGTATCTCCTCCACAGCACCCCCGTCACCTCCCCCGATGACGAGCACGCGTTTCGGGAAAGGATGTGCCAGAAGGGCGGGGTGTACGAGAAATTCGTGATACATGGCGTCGTCCATCTCGCTTATCTGGAGCTGGCCGTTCAGATACAGGGTGATCCCTTCGGGCTCCCGTTCAGTTATCACTATCTCCTGGTACTGGCTGTCGGAATGATAGAGCACGTTGCCGCCGTAGAACCGGCGGTAGGATGCCTCTTCCACGTCGTGGAGGTTGGCAAGGACCACCAGAACGGCGATGAGCACGACAACTCCTATGACCATCGGGAGGGAGCGTCGAGGTCCGCCGGCGCGTCCCGTCCCTCTCGTACTCCGCCCGCCGCCCTTCCTCGGCCCGACACGGGTGTGGGGGCCCCGGACCGTGCCTCGCGCAGCCCCCTGCACGCTTCTTGGCAAAGCCCTGTCGACCGTGCCTCGTTTCTTGTCTTGGGGGACTTTTCCCGTGCCGTCTCCATTTCCCCGGCCATAGGCAGTACTATGTCCCATTGACCGCCGTCTCTCCTCGTACCACGAATGGATCAGAAGAAAGGCCATGCCGGAGGATAGGGTGACGAGGCCGAGCAGCACTGCGGTATATGTCCTTCCCAGGTTAGGTATGAGCAGGAGCGCCGTTACGAGTCCCCCGAATCCGGCTCCCAGGCTGTCGAAGGTGAAAACAACGCCGGATATCTTCCCCACATCTTCGAAGGTGTTCTTTCGGTCCGGGACACCTCCCCAGGCCATGAGCTTCATGGCGATGGGTATTTCTGCACCCATGAGAAGGGGAACGAGTAGGGCGATTAGCCCGACGGTTATGAGAAGAACGTAGTAGAAATCCAGGTAATAGAAGAAGATGAGATACGAGAGGTAGTCGGCAATGACGAGGCTGTACCTCGTTACGGGTACAACCAGCACCAGGGCAAGGCATATGAGGCATTCCAGTATTGCCAGATACTCGACAAGCCTCTTCTTCGAGTCTATCCTGTCGGCCAGTTTCCCGAAGTAGAAGGACGATAGATAGCCGAGTATGAAGGTGGAGATGATGAGACCCATGGCCACGGAGGACGATCCCACCAGGATCACCACCGCCCTCTCGAGGAGAACCTCGTAACCGATGGAACATATGCCAGTGAAGAACATGAATGCCAGAATGGCGCGGCGATATGTCACGTGGGGCGATGTCTTCTCACTGCTCCTCATGCGGGACCTCCGGATATGATCGTGGCGGCGCTGTTGGAGTCGGTCTGTGGGAACTCATGTCTGGCGGCCGGGGATTTCAATGTCCCTATAGCGAGAGAATATGATATATACGTTGCCGGTTGCGCTATCACGATGTTATTATCTCCCGCCAGCCCGTTGCGTTCTATGATTCGACACGATAATTACCTTTTCGAGGCTCGCATTACAGGAATGAACCCTCTCATTTTTTCCGGCAATCTATTTATACGATTCTCAATATCACAAAACAGGCATAATTGGCCGATTCGGGGAAGAGTGGATGAAGAGAGAACTGGACATGCTGGGGGGAGCTGTATTCAGGGCTCCATCTCCGGTCACAATAGAGCAGGGAGCTGTTGACGATTTTCTCCGTGACTGCGTAGTCGTCCTTCCGGCCGGAGGTGAAGGCTCCCGGATCCGGTCTGTGAGCGCCGAGCACGGTCTTCACAAGACATCCATTCCGCTTCCGGGGAACGACACCATGATGGAGAGGACCATAAGGCTCTACATGAGAAGCGGTCTTGGTAGATTCCTGGTACTCCTGTATCATCATGGCGAATCCATTACGAAGGTCCTGGGGGACGGGAGTGAACGGGGAATAGATGTCCGGTACAGCTGGGATCCCGGAAGGCCGGTTGGCCGCGGAGGTGCGATCCTTCATGCTCTCAACAGCGGCAAGATATCCGAGAGGGATAACATGATCGTGCACAATCCGGACGACCAGATACTGGGATATGTGGGGGATTTCGCGCGAACCATCGTGAAGGGACATCTGGTCGGCAGGGACAGGGGAGCCATAGCGACGGCGGTGGTGGTGAGGGGGACGCATTACGAGTTCTCCGGGATGAAGGTGGACGGGGGTATGGTTTCCGAGCTGGAATCCTATCCGTTCATACCCATACCCACCCATATCGGCGTCACCGTGTTCTCACCGGAGGCATATCCCTATTTCAGGCGAACCTTCGACCTGTCCCGGAAGACCGACTTCGAGGGAATTCTCTTCCCGAAGTTGGTACGGCAGAACAAGCTATGGTCCGTGGAGATCCCCACCGGGAGCTGGCTCTCGGTGAACACGCCGAAGGCGTTGAAAAAGCTGGTGGATTTCCTGGGCAATAAGTGAACCGACCGTTTTCTATGGCCCGGAACCGCTCACATTTTCCAGGGAGTTCAGCATTATCCGTATATCGGTTCTCACCGGCGGAAGACTTTCTCTTTCTCGCTCCTTCAGGGAAAGTATCAATTCATTATCGTCCAGCAGAGCTCCGTCCATCAGGAGGCGCAGGATATTGGGATGGTCCGAAAGGTAGGGGGCAGCGGCGATATATGCTTCCCTTATACGGGGGCGCAGGCCTTCCATTTCTTTTATCTCGTCCATATTCATCACGCCGGATAGCTGCCTCGTTTCACTCGCTCTCCGCGTCCTTTCTACCCGTTACGGGCTTCATGACCGGTCTTCCCGGGTTCTTTACGGAAGGTCGCGGACTCGCTGCCGGAGGAGTGGGCTCGGTCCTCTTGACCGGTTTCATGGCGGGTCTCATCACCGGTCTCGTCTGGCCTGCCCCAGGTGTAGCGGATTCTGATCTCTGTGCCGGTTTCGTGGCGGGTTTCATAATGGGTCTCATCGCCGGTCTTGTATGGGCTGCCCTTGGCAGGGTGGATCCTGATCTCTGTGCCGGTGTCATCATTGGTTTCGTCGCCGGTCTCGTGTAGGTTTTCCTCTCGGTGTTATCCTCGACTCTGACCGGATCCGCCCGCTTGCCCGCGGGACCAAGGGGTCTAGTTGACGCTCTCTTCAATTGACCGGAAGACGGGCCGGCTCCTGCCCCGACCTTTTCGGGAGCCTCGTCTCCGCTCTCAGATACCCCCGTATGACTCCCGGTTCTCTGGGGAGGCTTAGTAAGTATGACGTCTGCTTCAGAACGTTCTTCCCCGCTCTTTTTGGCATCCGATTTGTCCTTGCCGGGCTCGTCGTTTTCCCCCTCGTCCCCCAGCACCGATGAGAATATCTCCTTGAGCTGGTTCATTTCCCGGGATTTCTCTTTCCTGTGCTCCTGCCTCTTTGCATAATCGAATATAGGTTCCAAAAGCGCATCCGAACCCTGTTTCCCGGAAGTTATTTCCACTGTCCCGGTCTTTGGTTTCATCACAGGTTTCATATCCAACCGCTTTACCTCGCTCCGAGAAGGTAGGAATTCTTCCGGCCCGTCGACATCCGGCTCGTCAAATATCATGTCGTCGACGTCCGTATCATCCGCATCGAAATCCTCGTCGGTCGTCACTTCGGCAGCCCGCCCATCCTCATTCATCGAGAGAGAATCCCCGAAGGCGGGCCGGCCAGCCTCGTATGGCTGCGATCCAGGCACAGCATCTATCAGGACGTGGGCCTCCCCGGTGTCCGGGGTGAGGAACCCAGTTTCAGAATATTCGTCGGTCCCGAAATCCCATTCGTCCCCGCCGGATTCTTCCTCGCCCCACCCAGAATAATCTTCGGGGGCGGCCACGGGGGCCGGTTCCGAGCTCCGACGGGTTTCTCCCACCGTGAAGCCGCTTTCCCCGCCCGTCCCTTCAGAGGTCGGTCCGATAACGTAATACCCGCCCTTTCTATCCTCCTTGGCTTTCTCCACGGCCTTATCCGTTTCCACCTCGTCCTCGAAGAAATCATCCAGCTCCAGTCCCTCGAAGGTGGCCTTCTCCCCCCTCTTCCGGAACTTGTAATTCTCGCCTTCCACGAGACCGGTATCGACAAGTTCCTTCTTCTTTCTGGACCTCGAAAAGCGAACCAACAGCAATCCGATGAGGACCAGTACCAGGACCATGGAGATTATCATCAACACGAACTCCAACAGGTCGAAACTCCTGCCGAACATCTCTATGGCCGCATCTTTCTTCTCACCGTTCTCCCCCGGCTTCGGTAATTCGATGTTGTATGTCAATATCACCCTGTTGTTCCCCTCGTCCATCTCGGAGACGCTGCCGTCCGAATCGATGACGAATATGAGGTGATATATACCAAGCGTTGTGGGTTTGAAATGGAAGGATGTCTCCTTGCTCGCTCCCGGCTCGAAATCGAAAATTTCGTGATCGGAAAATGGCGTCCCGCTCTCGTCGTTGATATAGAGGGAAACATTGAACCGTTCCACCCGGAGATCGCCGGTGTTCTCGAAACCGATCCTGATATCCAGCCGGTGAAAATCATTTGCAGTAACGTTCTCCGAGGTGTTGATCTTGGCTGAGTCCAGCCATATGGCCGGGTCCAGCCGCAGGTCGAAGCGTACGATCCTTACACGAAAGCCCACCGAGTCGGAGGCCGGCGGATCGGATGGATCGGTATCGGAGATGACGCGTATGCTGAAATCGTATTCCCCCGCGGGAACCCTGTGCGGGGCCTTGACGCTGAGCACGAGGTTCGTCCTGCTGTCGCCGTACTGGAGCAGGGCCCTGGAGATCATGAAATCCGGGGAGCTCCAACCATTCTCTTCGGGATAATCCACCTCGAATATCACTATGTCCTTCGAATTTCCGATGTTCGTCACATTGAAATGGATCAATCCCTCTCGTCCCTTCAGTGTCTGCTCGTCCGAATTGATCACCAGGATGTCGGCTCCCCCTGAAATTTCCACACCGAGCGCGTACTGCTGGGCCACCTCGAAGGAAAAACCGATGGTTTCCAGAAGAACGAGCTGCATATCGCTGGCTCCTCCGGAGACCGCCCGCAACGTGGCCGAATATTCGCCGGCCTTTGTCCTGACCGGTATTTCCACCGTGACCGAGAGGGTCTGGGACATTCCGTCCCCGAGCTCTATCGTATCCGTGGAAAGACTGCACCACGGTACTATGTCCTTTGCTCCCTTGCGCTTCAGGTCCAGGGCGAATCGGTCCTCGCCGTTGCCCGTGTTCTCCACGATGAAATCGAACACCAACTCGTCTCCCGGCAGTACCTTTCCCACATGGGTCTTTGAGGTAAGGTTCAGGCTGAATTCCTGGAAAACGGTGACGTTGAAGGAGATGGAGCAGTCGGGAACCGGCTTTGCGGAGGAATAAACGTCGAAGGAAACCCGGTATGTCATATTTAGCGCCGATTCCGGTACCAGCAGAGACAGGATACAGTTCGCCTTCTGGTACCTCGGAATGCCGCCATCCTGCATCTTGGACGTGTCGAAATCGTATATCCAGCCCGGCGGGACGGAGTCGATCTCGAGCCGGACGGTATCATCGGGGCCATTCCCCTTGTTCGTAACGTTGAAGTCGATCTCCACCTCCGTTCGGGGATAGGCATATGTGCTGTATATCGGGGCTTCCAGGCCCAGAAGATAGGTTTGCCTGACGAAGGTCTCGACGGTTCCCACATGATATATTTCCAGGTCGGACTGGGAGGTGGCTATAACCTTCAGGACGTCGCTTACACCCATTCCCGCGTTCTCGGGTATCCTGACCTTCACCCGCTTGATGGTCGTCTCGTTGATGTCCAGAGGTGGAGTGAACGATGCACCCTGTATCTCGTGCCACCAGTTGTTGGGGGATTCCAGGGACAGAAAGAAGGATTCCACTCCGTTGCCCGTATTGCGTATGCGGAAATCATAGGTCATGTAATCCCCGGGGTCCCCCTCGCGGTAGTCGGGTATGCCGTTGGGAGGCTGCTGGTCCACATCTTTCACGTTGACGGGTCCCTCCACGGCGACCCGGGGAACGAGCAGTACCTCCATGTCGATGTTCACGCTGTGATATTTGGTGGGATCTCCCTGGCTGACAGCCTTCACCGTCATCCGGTAGGTCCCCTTCTTCTCCATGTTGGGACATAGGACGTGAAGCGAGGTGGTCTTCTTCGGACCCGTGGGCGGGGAGGTTCCGACCTCGATGGTGGGTTCGGGAAGGATTATGTCCCATCCCTCCGGAGATTGGGTGACCGAAAGCGAGAACGTATCCGATTTGTCGGAGCGGGTATTTGTCACCGTGATATTGACGAGCCCGGTCCATTTCCCACGTGTGAAATACGGCTGGTCATTTACAGTGAGCACTACCCCGTATTCGCCCCGTACATCCTCGGCGTCGCATTCCACGGAGCCGACGACCATCATTGCCCCGAGACATATGATCGACAATATCAGTATCGAAATAAACCTGGCCATATCCCTTACCCGAAATAGATTCATCGAATGCTCCCTAATAATACTCATATTTTATTTATTAATTGCCCGTGATAATGGATTTCTTTTTCCATCCGGTCCATGAACAACCTGCCGGTTGGACCGAAATTTTCCGGTCATCAGCAAAGTATATGTATCATTAATACGGATAGAGAGCCGATGGCTCGTGATGAGCGCATGCATCCTCCGGCGATGCTGCTTCCGATGTTGGTCATAGTGTTATTTTCGCTAGTATCCCATCTTGAAGGTACGGATCAGACCCGTTCCACATCCGTTTTTGAGAATCGGCTCATCTCCGTCCCCCACAGGAGTGAGAATGGCAGCAACCGGATCATTGATGAGGACCTCGTGATAGAGGAGGGAGAGACCCTCCGGATCGAGAAGGGCAGCACGCTAAAGCTGAAGTCGGGGATCAATTTGACCGTGAAGGGCAGACTCATAGTTGATGGTGAACCAGAAGATCGTGTGAGCTTAATGCCGAGCCGGGCCGGCAAACCGTGGGGGAGCATTATCATAGACAGCACTGGCTTTGCACATCTGAGGCATGTTACCCTTTCCGGAGCCACCAGAGGTATAATATGCAACAATTCATCCCCGGTTCTCGAGAACGTCGATATATCCGAAGCCACCAACGGCGTGGTCATAATTGGATCATCGCGGCCTCTGATACGCAATGTCACCTTCACGGATGTTACGAACAGCATTGGTATCACGGAAGAGGTGGGAGCCTGCGAACCGGAGCACGGAGGGGTATCGCCCTGGAAGGTCACCCTTTCCGGGCCTCGTGGAGATGCACGGGGAACGACCTCCTTGCTCTCCAGTGGCTTTATGGACGGCCTTCTGAGAGATAATGGCATCTCAGCGGACGTGACCGAGGTATCGGGAAGGTTCGAGAGAGAGCTGTTCATCTCCCGGGACGAAGCGGACGGGGAAGTATCCGCGGGCCGCTGTCGGCTTGTCCTTCGTTACGCGGATCCCGTGAACCTTGCGGGTCGCGTCAAGGTCACGGTCAACGGGGTCATCCAGGGAACGACGTACCTTTCGGATGCGGGTATGAAAGGAGATAATAATCCGGATAATGGAGCAGTGGCCCTTACATTGGACCGGTATCTCGAGCGATATGGGAAGAGCGGCATTGAAAGCGATGGAAAGGCACCTTACGGGGAACCGTTGCCCTCCAACATCATACCGGTGGAATACGCCGTGGTGCTCCGCGACGGTATGAAATGTGGGAACAATACCATCGTGGTCGAGATGGACGGGCTCGCCCCAGGCGGGAACCCCCCCTCCGTCCGGATAGAATACTCGCCCGGGCCTCTTCCCGTGTTCGATAACGTCAGTATCGTACGCGGTGGAGATTGGGGGGCATTCATCCGGAACGGCGCTCCCGTCTTTTCAAGGATGACGGTCGGTGAGGTTTCACGCCACGCAGTCGTGAGGGGGCAGTCCGCGCCTGTTTTCATAGACTGCCGTTTTCGCGGAGATGGCGCGTACGTAGGCATTCGATCCCCGGACGACCGGGCCTCGGTGTCAGCCTGGGATTGCGTCTTTTCGAATTTCGACGTTCCCGCTCTGGAGGTATCCCGTGGAACGGTGGCCCTGGGTTCCTCGAAGGTCGTCGGGATATCCTGCGGGAACCCGGGGGCGGTGATGCTGGAGGGAAATCCGCTTTTTTCACAGGAACTCCGTGAATATCTGGAGCTCCGTCCGGCGGTTATGTACGACCTGACCTTCACCGATATCACCGGATGGGCCCTGAGGGCCGGAAGCACGCCCCTTTGGATTGGGGATTCGGTCTTCTCCGATTGCGGGAACGGCCTGTATGCGGGTGAGGGGATCGAGGGCAAGGTGTTCGGCTGCGAGATGTCCAACATATCCGGCAAGGGCCTTTTGCTGTGGAGGTGTATCGACGGAAAGATAACGGTGGAGGGCAACACGTTCAGTGATTGCTCGGGCGGGGGTATCGCGGTAAAGGAATGCGGTGCCGTGCTGGAGGACAATGCCGTCCTGCGATGTGGAGTGTATCGTCCGGGGCATGCAGTAACAGCGGCCGGCCTGGCAGCCCTTCCCTGGGGGATATATGCCGAGGGATGCTCGGTATCCATGGTCGGGAACGAATTGCGAGACAACGGCGCCTCCGTCATGCTCGGATGGTCCTCCACCGGAACGCTGGAGAGGAATACCATAACCGGGAAGGTGGGGATCGGCATTGCCGTTCTCCCTTCGAGAGGCGTAATGATCCGGGACAGCGTCATCGACATGGAGGGGGGGATCGACATCCTCGTACAGGAAGAAGCCGACGTCGCGATGGTCAACTGCACCTATTCCACGAAAGGCGACATTTCACAGGAGGGTGAGCATGGCAACGGGAACATCTGGGTAGTGCCAGTGGCGATATTATTGCTCATGGTCGTTATCGTCATTTCGATTCGAAAGATCCTGGTCGGGCGACGACAGGCATGATGTGGCATAACGTCCATGTTTCGAGTAGTTACAGGTGTTTTGTGTTTTGGACATTTGGAAGGATGATCCAACCCCTTAAATCCGATACAACCTTTCACCAACATGTTAAGCGGGCTCGATAGCGGGGGAGGAGGCGAGGGGTGGTGAACGCGCACGCGAGCCCGCCACATAAAAAGAACAATATGATAAGAAGCGGCCGTTGGCCGCATGGTCGGCGGAACGCTGACCCGATATTATTAGGGGGTGCCGTCCCAAACCCCCGCCCAACTCCTGCGCTGGCCTGGCCGCTCCCCCCAGGCCTGCTCGGAGTTGTTAAAGAAGGGTGATAGAAATCATGGTAGATGTAATTGTGAGTGTAGAACTCTAGCGAGGGCGGCCAATGCCTACCGGCCGCCGCCCTCGATGGGCTCCACATCATAGATCGTTTCAGATAACTCGAAGATCCCGACCTTTGGTACAGTACCTAATTCTCCGATTGCGCACGCCTGTACATAACCGCTTCCACCTCGTCCAGTATCCTCTTCGGCACGTACATTCCCTTCGGACCGGTTTCGAACAGCACCCCGTTGGTGGAATCCTCCCGCCTGCTGATGACGCCCTTCTTTTCCAGGGTTTTCAGCCTGCTGTCGAGATATTTCCGGGGATATGCCTTCTTGACGGCCGACTCCCTGCGGATGTAGTATCTGCCATCCGCAACACCGAATATTCGGGCAATCTCATCCCTCGTTATGGGTGAGCTCCGGTCCAGCTTGCCGTTGATGGACACGATGGAGAATATCTGCCTCTTGATATCGCTGCTGCCCCGGGAGATCCTGAGTATCCGGTCCCTGAATCCCCTGGGGAAATATCTGGGGAATTCGGGGAGATACCCCCGGCATATCACTGTAAAATCCTCCCGCTTCAGGTCGGAGGCCCGATAGAGCAGGTTCTCAAGCTTTTCCACGGATATGCCGTGCCCGTCGGCATACCTCTTCACCTCTTCGAACTGCTTGCTCGAGAGGAGCTCGGCAGAGGAGAAACCGTTCCCAACGAGGTATTCGGGGACTTCCGCAATAAGGGCGAGGAGCTTTTTTGATATCGCCTCCATATCCGCTTCCCCGTTGGACGGGGCCTTCCGTTCAGCTGCACCCATTCCCCGTACAGCCGCATGCCCGAGCCTTATGATCTCCTTTCCACCGCAAGGTACCCGGACAACGTACCCCATCTCCATCAGGCGGTCGTGAAGTGAAGGCAGCATGTCCTTTCGCTTTCCAAACGCCTTCAAGATGAGCTTGAGCCGCTTTCGATATCGCCTGTATGAAATTTCGTCCTCCAGCAGAAGAAAACCCACGATGGCCCAGATTATTTCTTCCCCGAGCTCCGCCCGCGGCCCGTCATCGATATGATCGTCCTTGAGTTTCCTTCCGCCGGCCATGTATGGCTCTCCGCAAGCATGTCGAAGGCTATCGGTTCTCGTTTTCATCATCGATTTAATTCCTTACCACCGCTTTCACTGGCGACGATGAAGAGATCCGACATTCCACGCACGTTCTATTCCCGGACATCATGGATATTTCCGTTTTCACACCTGAGATAGTAGTATTCGGTTCCTTCCGCCGTCTTCCTGTAGACCTTATCCTCTCTTGTCAATGCATTCAGGCACTCGTCTATATTCCGTTGTCGGACCCTCATTCGGTCCCTCAGAGCGTCCAGTCCCTTGCCGATATCCTCCGGGGTCACTCCGCCTTCGTGGAACTTGATGTATCCCAGCACCGAATAACGCGTCATAAGGTGACGTTTGCGGCGGGCATTCCCCCTCGATACCACGAAACCGATGACCACGGTCAGCACCACCAGCACTCCGACAGAAGTGACCAGAGTTCGCATGGAGATGAAACTTGTCCCCACGTCGCCCGCCGCGGGGATGCCCTCGGCTTCGGCTCTCAGAGTAACCTGCCGTATCATTCCCCCGAACTCGTCCACGTAGGAAAGACTGATCGAATCGTCTCCTCCGTTCGCCACTTCATGCCAATCCACCGTAAGGGTGATGCTATCCGCTCCCCCCATGGGGATTTTCCTCAATCTCACAACGAGTTCCGCTCCTCCCGCCTTTTTCTTGGTAATGTTGAGGTCGAACACGTCACCATCGCAACTCAAATATATGGTATCGTTCTCCCCCAATGCCACGGGCATGTCGGCAGCGTCCAGTCTGAAATCCCTGTCCCGGGAATGACAGGATATGGAGAGATCATATGCTCCTGCATCACCGTCTCCCGTGGTATCCGATGGCCAGTACAGGGCATAACGATGCTCTTCGCCGGGTTCGGCGAGTTCCATTTCCTGAAGGATTATGCCGGAGCGGCCATCCGGACCTACCTTCGTGATGTTCAGGGTGTATCGTCCTCCCGCAACAGCACCTCGGGTGATCCCGTTCCCGGCCTTGACGGTTAGGTCCAGCCGGGCCGCTCCGATAACGTAGCAGGTCTTCCATGAGCCGCCCAGCCCCGCCCCGCCCAGGGGCTCCTCGTGGATCACGGAAACCCCCCCATCGCCCACATACAATTCGCTCCCTTCTCCCTTGAAGGTCAACCTGAAGAAGTCCCCGTCCCCCGTCGAATCGTTCATATCCAGGTGAATTCGGCAGCTCGCATTCATCTCCGGGGCCTGAACCGCCGTGGCCGTGAGTACGAAATCATATTCACGTGCGTACACCTCGAAGGGCGGTCTGAATACCAGCGACGTACATGCCGACGATGCGACACCCAGATGCAGGCTGGCCCTCTCTAATCCGCACCAGCTCTCCCCGTCAACCTCCAGCGACAGCAGTACTTCCACGTTGCCGGTGTTCCTCGCTTCGATGAGAAGGAGCCGCTCCATCCCCGGAACTGCTCTCAGGTTGACCGCGGAAGGATCGAGAGTGAAGCTCAGGCTCCTTATTACCGTCAATTCGAAGGTCTGCTCACATATCTCGCCGCCCATTCCCTCCGACAGGCACTTCAACGCGAATCCGTACTTTCCCGGAGGCGCATGTTCGGGCACTTCCATGAAGAATCGAACGGTCGTATCGTCGCCAAAGTCCAGGTAGACTTGGCGAACGGGTACATACAGCCATTCGGGATTATCGCTGCTCATCTCGAAATCATACGAATCGGGCAGGTTCCCCGAGTTCCATACCGTAAGAGCGAATGAGACGTTCTCCCCGCTGCTCGAATTCTTCCGGCAGTCCGCACAGCCGACCACCACCCCGTATTTTGCCCTTACCCTCGTTGTAAAGCTGAGCTCCCCCTGATATGCGAGGGAAAGGCCAGTGAATATATCCATCCCAAGGACATAATCCCCCGCAGGCGTTACGTAGGGAATGGTGACCGTGAGGACTATCGCTGCCTCGTGGCCTTTCGGAAGACCGCCCTGGCGGATGCCCGATGTATCCACGCTGACGTTCCAGGGAGAGGGTATCTGCGGTACCTTTACCATTCTGAACGTTCCCTCGGATCCGATGACACTGTCGAGTCCGTTCCCCGCGTTGGTGACGGTGAAATTGAAGGTGACCGAATCGCCGGGGGCTCCTTCCTTCACCAGTTCCCCCTCCTCCTGTTCCGGGTCTATATCATAACTGGTCTTCACCGACGTCTGTACGAATTCGCTGACCGGCTCCACCGGATCCCCCGTATCCTTTGGCCTCGCATACAGGGTGGTCAACTGTGAGCTGCCCGCATCAGTGTAATCGGGAACGTAGAGCATCACCTCCACCTTCTTCAGCCCTCCGAAGGGCACGGAGATGTTCCCGTCATCGGCATCCACCAGCTCCGTGTGCCAGTTGTTATCGGAGCTCCCGGTCCATAATCTGTATTCGTCATCCCCGTTTCCGTCGTTAACCACCTCGAAATCATATATGATGCGGTCACCGGGCATGGCCTCGCGGGATTCGGGTGCCAGCAGGCCGATCCTGTGAAGCAGCAGAACATCCGTGAACACGCCAATTCCCGTTTCATTGGATGGATCGCCCCTGGAGCGCAGGGTTACGTTTATCTCGTAGAGACCGACCCTCGCAGTGCTCACGTTCCCCACTATGACGGCCACGGTGAGGTTCCTCGTCTTTTCCTCGTCGGAAGCAGGACCGGAAAGGGGCTGGACATCATGGAACTCGCTGATGCTGGGAATTATGTTCCACCCGGTTATCTGCGAGCAGAGAACGTCGTAATCATCCGGCACGTCCCCTCCGTTCTTCACCGTGAAGTTGAACAGGATGGGATCCAGGGGCTCGGCCGTCTTCGTCCTGTTATCCTTGCATTCGAGCAGGGGTCTGTATTCCCCCTGCCTGGTCCCGTGCTGTGCCCCCGTGCTGCAATTCGTTCCCATGGCGAATGGGGAGAGTATCGCATCCACGGATGGCCCGGTATTCGCAGGAATATTGAGAATGACGAGGACCAATGCCAGAAGCAAAGGGAAGGCCCACTGGGAACATCTGCTGCCGTTTTTCACAGAAATCCTTCCATATGTGTCGATATTATAATTACCAACCGCTGCCATCGAAGGTTGACAGAACAGCCTGACAGTTAATATCGTATTCTTGGTACATATATATATTGAAGGAGTTATGACAATTTATGACATCTGGGTGCTGTGAACCTTGCTTCGGGAAGAACCACGAGCTGTATTTACCCGGTCCTTTTTGATTTTTTCATACACATCCTTATTATTCAGATAATACGATTCCCCTCATGCCACCAT
>CAYRFL010000077.1:9080-19624 GCA_964423515.1 uncultured archaeon | reverse complement strand
CCGGGATTCACCTTGTTTGCGCTTCTGCTATCCCTCCTTTTAGTGCTCGGTCTCAGGATGAGCGGGCTGGTTCGGAAAGAATGAGGAAAAGGCGTCGACAGGGTCTGACAGTTTGTTTATCTAACACAAATGTTTTTATACCACTTTTTTTCTCAACACCCACATGAGGGACCTCAAGGTAATCGTCACCGCATGCGGTTGTCCGGGAGCATCCACCCTCCTGCGGATGCTCAGGGAGAACGGCGAGAGAAACATCGAGCTCATTGGAACGGACATGGACGGCGAGGCCATCGGGGGATTCATTGTAGACCGGTTCTACCGGATACCGTCGGGAGATTCACCTGATTTCATCCCCGCGCTCCTTGAGATCGCCAAAAAGGAGAATGGCGATGTTCTGTTCCCCGAATCGTCCAACGAGGTTTACCACCTGGCTCTCAACAGGGAAAAATTCGAGGAGATAGGCACCAGGGTCGTGGTTTCCGACCCCGAGCCCATACGCCTGTCCAACGACAAGTACGAGATGTACGAGATCCTCAGGAAGCAGACCGATATAGAACTTCCACGATATCACCTGGCAAGGGACCTGCGGGAGTTCCTGGATGCGGTGCGGGATCTTGGTTATCCTTCCACCCCCGTTATCTTCAAACCCACGGTGGGCAAGGGGAGCAGGGGAGTCCGGATAATCGATCCGAGGAAGAACCGAAAACAGATACTCATGGAGGAAAAACCCAACAGTAAATACATGTCGCTGGAGGAATTCAAGGACATCTTCAGTAACGAAAAGGATTTCCCGGAGCTCCTGGTAATGGAATACATCGAGGGTCTTGAGAGGACCGCCGATGCCATATGCCTCGATGGAGAGGAACTTCTGACCACCGTGAAGACGGTAGAGCAGGCGAGATGGGGCGTAATAGTGCGGGGTGAGCTCGTAAAGAGGGACGATCTCGTGGAGCAGGTAAGGAAGATACTCGGGGCGATCCCCCTGAGCTACTGCGTGAATATCCAGTTCATAGAGGAGAAGCTCATCGAGATAAATCCCCGGGTGTCCACGTTCATCTACCAGGACAATCTTATCGCACCTTATCTTGCGATCAAACTGGCCCTGGGGGAGCTGGACCCGACCGGGATCATGGAATATCGGGCCAGGATAGATAACGGAAGAAGGATGGTCCGCTACATGGACCAGGTATTTCACAGGGATGGAGTCAGAGTTCTGTAGGCGGTTGAAATGGCAGAGAACATACTGATGTTGAGCCCACACACGGACGATGCCGAGCTTGGAGCCGGGGGCAGCATTGCCAAGTTCGTCGAGAAGGGATACCACGTTGAGATGATGGCTTTCTCATGGTGCGACAACGAGAAGCTCATAGACGAGGTAAAGAGATCGGCGGGGATCCTGGGAGTGCACGACCTCAAAATCCATGATTTCGAGAGAAGGCGTTTCCCGGAGCTGCGCCAGGAGATACTGCAGGTCCTTTTCGATTACAACCAACAGAACGAAGTGGATATCATATTCACCCCGGCCACAACGGACCTCCACCAGGACCACAACACGGTCACGATGGAGGCCATGAGGGCCTTCAAGCGGTCCACCATTCTGGGATACGAGATACCGTGGGACAACATCCAGCTCACCACCAATTCATTCATACCGCTCTCCGAACCCCACGTGGAAAGGAAGATAGAGGCCCTCAACTGCTACGAGACCCAGAGATCAAGGTACTACTTCGACGAGGATTACCTGAGAAGCATCCTGAAGATGAGGGGTACGCAGATACAGGAAAGGTATGCCGAGGCCTTCGAGGTCATCCGGTACGTACCGAGGATATAGCGCTAAGATCCGGGCAACCATTTGCTCTGCTCGTCCCGCTTCATTCCACAAAAACCTAATTCTTGCCTGAACGGAGAACATCCCGGTAGATGTGGACGATCTCATCACCCAGAAGATATATCTTGCTCTCGGGTATATCCAGATCATAGGGATCCGGTATCTCCTCCGGTTCCAGGTGGGTCCTGCTGCCCCCTATCAGGATGCCGAATCCGTTCTTCTTAACCAGATCGGCGATGTAGCCGATGGAGTTCGTTATGGTGGGTATCCCCGCGGCGGCGTATTCGTATATCTTGGTGGGGCTCCCGTATCCGAAAAGCCCGCCCCTGTCCATGCGATAGATGTGCAGTCCGAAATCGTACCTGGTAAGCTCGCCGATGAGCTCGCTGTGAGGAACGGGATCATGGAGGTGAAGGTTGTCGTTCCCGGCGCAGTACTCTCGTATACCGTCCCGTGACTCCTGGTCGAAGGTGACGGCATATACGTGCACGTGAACGTTGCCCTTTGCGAAATCCGCAAGGAGCGGTATCACATCGCGGGGTCCCCCGCGGCCGAAGGACATGGCCCCGGCCCATACGAGGTTGATCTCATCCTTGCGGGTCTCACGGATCTTTTTACGCCTATCCACCGTCATCCTTACCGGCTTGTTCCCCACCACATAGATATTATCGTTCCTGCCGTATTTCTTTTTAATAAGGCTCTCGATATAAGGATTCGGAACCACGAGGCCGTGTGCTTCCCGGCAGACCTTCTTCTCCCATTTATTGTACAGATGCCTGATGGCCATCTTTTTCAGACCGCTGCTGAAGCGGATCTCCGTCATGCTCATGACATCGTGTATGTCATGGACCACCGGGATATCGAGATGCTTTATGCTGAGAGCGCCCAGGTTGTCCGGAGAATTGTGGGAGTGGATCAGAGAATAATTCCCATCCTTTACGAAGGCCTTTATCCCGCTCGCTATTCTTTTTCGTCCCTCCACCATGGACCTGATATCATGTCCGACATCGATCTTGTGGACGGTTTCGAATATGGAGTAATCCTTTCCTGAAGGAGGACATTTCAGCTCCGCCAGCGAGACGCTTACACCGTGGTCCGCAAGCGTTCTGGCAGCCCTCCACGCCCGGGCGCAGAGCTGGTTCTGGAAGAAGAGTACTTTAAGGTCGGCCATCGGGGCGATTAGGCGGGCAATTATTATATATATTTTATTGGTAAAAGGGAAATCCGACGGGACACAAATTCCTACCTTCAAATCTTCAGCAGAACGTAACGCAATCCATCGAACCAGTGCATCGTAACTGCCGTTCTTATCACGGATCGTACCTGAACGGATGCCTGGCGCAGTCCTTCTCGCTCGTTATCTCCTCCTGGGTCGGTCTGCCCTCCAGAGCTCTCTTCACGGCATGTAGCATGGCCTTGTAATTGTTGAACTTGATGCGCTGCCGGTTCCTGGCCGCAGGATGAACGAACACGTTCACGATGACGTTCAGGTCGTCCAGTATGCCGTCCGGAAGTACGCCGTCCCGCGTGCATTTCTCCATGGCCAGTTTTATGCCCTCCGCAGCATCCCCGTAGATATGGGACGCCTGCCGTTCGGTCCTTACGGTGACGGTGGGCACCAGAAGGGTCCTGGGTCTCTCCATTATGAACCTCGCCGGTTCGTCGGTAGCGTCCCTCGTCCTTTCGATCACCTTCTCCATGGCATATGACACCGGGCCATTCCCGGTTCCCAGAAGAAGATCGATATGGGCCACCTCGTAGAGGGGCGGACCGGCAAATCCCTCGCCTATCTTCATGGTGAAATCGGAAATGCTGTCCGGGGTTGCCGGTACGGCGGGATAATCGGAAACCACGGACCGGTCACCGATGCGGAACTCCAACTTCCTATGGGGGATCTTGCCCAAGGATTCCAGCTGTATCCGAAGTTCCTCCCGGTCCTCGCGCTTGAAAACTCCTCCGGGTATTATGGGATGCCTCGATACACCCATGTCCAATCCCATCATGCCGAGCCCCTCCTTAACAGCCTGATTCGCCCCGCATCTCACCACGATTCTCACCAGTTTCTGAATATCGGCCTGCAGGGATCTGGCCGCTTCGAGCTCACCCCCGAGAACGTGCTTGCGGATCCTCTGCCAGACGTCCGGTATGAGATTGGCGCTGGCGAGAATGCAGCCGTCCGCACCGGCAGCAAGGGCGGGCATGCCGATCTCGTCGTGGCCGCACATGATTGATATCCGGCCGCCGAGCTTTTCGAACATGGCCATCAGGAACGGGAAGTCCCCGCTGGAATCCTTTATCCCGATCACGTTCTCCATCATGCCGATTCCCTCCGCCGTCCACCACTTCTTGTGGGACCCCGTGCACTGCGGGATATTGTATATGATAAGTGGGAAATCCAGCTCATTGAGGGCCTCGTAATGGGCATACATCTCGTTATATGACGGCTTGAAGTAAAAGGGGGTAACCACCAGGGCCGCCGAGGCACCGATATCCCTTGCGTACCGTGTGAGCTCCACCGTCTCCCTCGTGCTCGGACATCCCGTTCCGGCTATGACCGGCCTGCGCCCGCCCACCTCGTCCATGGTAATGTCCAGCAGCCTTCGCTTCTCCTCCGGCGTCATGTAGCTGAACTCGCCGGTGGTGCCGCATGGAACGAAGCCGTCGACGTCATCCCACAGGTGCCTGATCAGCTTTCTGAAGGCTCCCTCGTCTATGTTATCCTCGTGGTCAAATGGTGTGATGAGAGCCGGGAAGATCCCTTTGAGCCAATCCGTCTTGGGCATTCTATCCACCTCCCTCGCCAGCGGCGAATATATCCCGAATGGCGGTAGAAAATGCCTCGTAGCTGTTGTTGAATATCCGCTTGCGATCCGCTGCATCCGCTCCAAGATGAACCACGGCCAAAAGCACGGTATCGTCAAGTATATTTTCTGGTATGAGGCGGTTATCCACTCCGTCGGCAATGGCCTTTGCTCCGGAGGATTGTATGGGGCCGAATATCATGTTCGCCTGGCGCAGGTTCTTCTGCCTCACGGCGGGAATGATCAGCGTGGATGGACGCACGGAAAGGTTCGGTTCCAATATGGCTGTCAATGCCTCATATCCATGCCGGGGATAGGTCATCTGATAAGCAAACGTCCGTCCTACTATTCCTTCCTTCTCGCCTGCCACCATATCGACCCTGACGGCCTCGGGGCCATTCCCCGATGAACCGGTCGCTATGGGAAGGCCCTCGCCTGTGATGGCAGCGCGGTCCATGCCGATGTCCCTGAAACGGTCGGCCAGCGGAATCCATGATACCTCCTGGCCGGTCTTTGCGGGAGCCACCTTCCCGAGCTTCTCCAGCTCTGCCCTTATCTCGGAAAGGTCCTCATGTATGATGGAGCCGCCTTCGAAGAGGGGCTTTCTCGCTCTTCCGACGGGTATGCCCATCATCCTGAGGGAGGCCTTCACCGGGACGGAACCGCCCATCCTGCAGTAGATCCTTGCCAATTTCTGTACCTTGAGCTGCCATTCGCCTGCAGTTCTCAGATCCCCTTCCGCCACCGCTCCGTATATCTTCTGCCAGATGTCCGGGAATACCTGGGCGCTGGCGAGGATCATGCCGCTGCATCCGCCTGCGAGAGCGGGCAGAACCACCTCGTCATGACCGATCATCACATCGATCCCGTTGCGGACCCGATCGAGTATCTCCATGGTATAGGTAAGGTTGCCGGATGAGTCCTTCAGACCCACGATGTTCTCGATGCCTGCGAGGTCCTCGATGACCCGCCGGGGTATGTAGGAACCGGTCACCTGGGGGATGTTGTAGAGCAGGATGGGGATCGGACAGCATTGTGCAACCTCGCGGAAATGTTGATAGAAACCCTTGTCGGAGGGCTTCAGATAGTAAGGGCCCACCACCAGGGCCGCGGAGGCACCGGCCTCGTGGGCGAAACGGGTCAGCTCCACGGCCTCGCGGGTGGAGCAGGCTCCGGTTCCCGCGATCACTGGCAGATCTCCCGCCTCTTCAAGTGCGATCTCGTACAATCTCTTGCGCTCATCCGGGGTCAGATAGACGAATTCCCCCGTGGTTCCGCAGGGAACGAGTCCGTCCACATGGGGCAGAACGCTCCTTATCAGAAGGCGAAACGCCTCTTCATCCACTCTTTCCTCCCTGTCGAAGGGGGTCACCAGTGCGGGATTAACTCCGCGCGGCCTGTAACTCATTTTATTGCCTCCTTGAAATACTCATTGACCGATTCCCATCAATTATTGCGATCGATCCGGCATCAATCCTTTCATCCACGCCCATCACAGCAACGATCGGTATCTCGTAATACACGAAGAGCGTATAATGATTTGCCTGCCATTCATTCCCTGACCTTTGCATAGAGAACGGTGTCGATGATCCTGCCGTCCTTGATCACATTTCTCCTCTCCACGCCCTCGCGCACGTAACCGTTCTTCTCTAGTACCCTCATGGAGGCACTATTCCTCTGGTAAACGCCTGCGAAAATTCGGACAATACCGAGCTTGAAAAGAGCATGGGTCGTTACCACTTCAACGGCCCTGGTGCATATTCCCCGATTCCAGTATTCTTCACCCAACCAGTATCCGATCTCGGCGGACAAGCGGTGAACATCCATCATTCGCGTGATCCCTATCCCGCCAATGACCTCGATTCCGGATGCTATGGCCCAACAGGAATCCCTCATGGGTCCTGTGGCAAGCTCGATCCATTCCATGGCATCCGCCAGTGTATAGGGATTGGGGAACCTGTCACGAAGATTTATCCATACCTTGCGGTTATTCGCATGTTCAACCATGCTCTCTGCATCGTTTCCGCACCATTTCCGTATTTGAAAATCTCCAATGTCCCATTCGATATTATCTCCACCTTATGGTACGGAGTAGAAAATCCGCCAATGGGATTTAATATTTTTTCCCAGACCTTGGGATATGGATCGCCAAGTATCCAAGATTTCGCGCGGAAGAACGATCATCGACCACATGTTACACGGGGGCGGAGGCTCGGCTGATGTATGCTCCATGAGTATTTCAGGTGCTCGATTCTACTTCCACCTGACCCGGGTATGCACCCTTTCACCCAAACCTGTCCTTCAGGTAAATGCTTGGCCAGAATTGTCCGAGATTGAAATGCAATGTGAGAAACAGAAAGCAAAGCAAAAAAATGATATATGTTAAAGAGATTTAGGGCTTGGCTCGCCTTCGGGTGGAAAAAAAACGTTGAATAATAACTGAATTATTTATGAAAAGGAAAACAAAGAGCGAGCGGTGCAGGTATGATTGATAGATCACCTAGGGCGATATGGCATATCGAGGGGGATGCGGATTTTAACAGAATCTACGTGGCCCTTGGATATCCCGAGCCCACGCTTATGTGCCTCAACAAGGGTGGTGAAGTACTCTGGGAGGCAATTACCAAGAATCAGGTCAACCTGATTGCATCCTCTCGCCCTTTTAAAAAGATATTCACCTACAAGGTGGGAAAGAGAGGCCCCTCCGCTTTATCATGCATGGACATGGACGGGAAGGAGCTATGGAGCAAGAACCTGGATGCCAAGATATCATCCATGCATGCAAGCAAGTACTCGGACCTGTGTATTCTCGGAACATCGGATTCAAGGCTCCTCATCTATTCTGGGGACGGGAGACTTTTATTTACATACAAGCTGGAGGCCTGGAAGAACCCCATACATGCATTCGTCCATAAGCAAAATGTGATAGCGATATCCGAGAGAGGTTTGATGTATGTGTTCAAAATCGGCGGTAAAATGCCGAGAATGATACGGAAAGCGGATCTTCATTCCAAGATATTCCTGGCAAAGATCACTTCGGAATATTCCTGCCTCGTGGATTTCTGTTCACCGAGGAAGAACATATTGCACGTGTTCGATCATGGCGATGAAAGTTATGCCGATATCACCTTCGAGGCGGGGATCAGGAAAGTACTACCTCTGGAACATGGGATCGGAGGGGTGGTTGATAGCACCGTACTGTTCCGGTTGGATGATAGTTTTCATCTGGAATGGGCCCTGGATATAAAGGAGAGGATAATGACCCTGGCATCGGATAGGTTCGGGGAGAACATTCTGGTCGGAACCGACAGGTTCAACCTCTACATGATAGACTCCAAGGGCAGATTGTCCTGGGTAAAGAATACCGGATCAAGAAAAGTTACCATTTCGGAGGTTGAAAAGGGATTTTCATTGCGGAACAAGGAGGACATACTGGGTGCCGAGCTCGATATGGACTGCAAGCCCCGTGATGTGTTGATTGAGACCATGGAGAAGTGTATCCTTGCGTCAACCGGGACGGATACTAAAAGGGAAGAACAGGAGGAGGAATGGCTGGATGATTCGGCAGCAGCGAAGAGAAGCTCCATAATCAAGGATTTCAAACCCTTTGCCGTGGAGAAGAAGCTGGTGGTGAAATCCAATCTTGCCTCTCAGAAGGGGCTGCCCATCCTCTTGATACAGGTCGAGAACACCACAGATCATCCCATAAGGGACATCAGGATATACACTGATATAGACAAGGACATCTTCTATGTAAAGAAGAGCCTGATAGAATACGACCTCATACAGAAGAACACTCTGAAGAAATTCGCGGTACGTTTCATCCCCACCTCCACGGAAGGCAGGGTCAAGGGCGAGTGCAAGATGACCTATGTTTCGGGAGAACAGGAGATAGATCTCTTCCTCAAGAGGTTCACCCTGAACAATGTGTGGCCCAACATGGCGCCCCTGGATATCGGAAAGAAAAAATGGCCCGATTATATCACGAAGAAAGCGAGGTTATCCGCAGAGAGGTTCAGCTCCCTTCAACCCAAGCATCTCATACCCATAATCAAGACCCTCTCGGAGAGGAGAGGATTCCGGGTGTATGGCGTAGTGGAGTCCAAGAAAGATCACACCCTGTGTCTCACCTCGCATTCCAACCTGTATCAATACGGACTGGAGGTCGTAATAAGTCCGTCCCCCACTGAGAAGGGAGTATTCATATTCAAAGTCAACTTCTACTCGGACAATGCCGTGAACCTGTCCCTTCTCGAATATATGTTCATGGATGAGCTGGATCAATTGGTACAGGACGAGGAGGAGAAATGGCCCTCGGCTCTCAAGGAGGAACCTGCCTCCCCGGGAGGACGCTACAGCAGGGCCGAACCGACATCAGTTTTGAGAATACCGGCCCCGGAATGGTCAGAGAAGGAATGGGTCGAGATACCGGTATGGATGCCCGAGGACAAGGAGACCCCTGAATACCATCCCGCAGGGCTGCCCCAGGACTTCCGTTTATATGAAAGGTACAGCGATTACTACAACGATTATTTCTCTCCATATCCGAAAAGGAATAAGAAAAAGGAAGGGAACGGGGGGCCGGACAAGCTCCTTATCGAGCCGGGAAAGGGATTGATATACCTCTTCGAGGAACCCTCGCCGACCAGGGCCTTCACGCTATTCAAGAAGATGCTGGACATGGACTTTCAGGGATTGTATATCACCAGGGAATACCCAAAGAAGGTCATCAACAAGTACGGTCTCGATGACGTGCCCTATCTATGGCTTACGAACGTCCCTGAAAAGAATGCCCTCCGGCCCACGGATACCGAGAAGCTGCGTTTCGCCTTTAAACGACATCTGAAGGATGAAGCTACCAGCAAGGTTATCCTCCTTGACGGTGTGGAATACCTGGTTACACACAATACATTCAGCTCGATACTCAAGCTGCTTCAGGCCATCGGCGATATGATATCCATGAGCAAGGGAACCCTACTAATCCCGATAAGTCCCGCAACCTTTCAGGAACAGGAGCGAAAGCTCCTCGAGAGAGAGGCGGATGAGATCATATATTGAATATCCGTCCGGAATTGCATCTGAACTGAACTAGAGGACCATGAGAGAGTCGTTTAAAACTTTCGATAGAAAGATTAAATACTGGTTTACCGTTATGTTGGACGAATTTCAGTCATGCCGTGGGGATGCATAATAAAGAGAATAATGTGCTCGTACAACGGATCGAATCTCGAGTGAATACGTTACGACCCACGTTGGCGGGGTCTTTTCAAATCGGTGATATGAGATGGGATTCTTCGGTGGAAAGAAGAAGGAGACGACGAATTTCGAATTCAGACTCGTCAATCGATACGAGAAGGATGCTTTTTTCGAGATTATAAAGCAGCAGGGATGGGTGGAGGTGGAGCCTCCCTTCGAATTCGACAAGAACTGGGAAAAGGACAGGATAAGGCGTTCCGCCAAGGCCTATGCCCTCAAACTCGGATCGGAAATGCTAATCGAGATCGAAGATCCCGCGTTCTCATCGAACATCTACAACGACCTTGTATATTACGTATTCAAGAGGGACCCCTACTTCCAGCAACAGGGCTTCCAGTATATGCCGGCAGGTCATGGGAACGAACCCCCGGCCAGGGAATGTTTTCCACCCGAGCAGCAGGGAGCTCCTTTCCAGGCCGCCGGTCAGTTCAACAATCCGGCACAGCCCCAGCAGCCCCCCGGAACTCATTCCTCTCAGGGAAATCCCTATGGATCGCCTCAACAGAATCCGCAGCCCGCGTACGGGCAGCAACCCCCGCAAGGGTATAAGGGTAATTCCCAGGACCCGTACGGTCAGTATCCCCCGCAGGGACATCAGGGAAACCCCCAGGACCCGTACGGTCAGCAACCTCCGCAGGGGTATCAGGGAAATCCCCAGG
>CAYRFL010000077.1:0-8980 GCA_964423515.1 uncultured archaeon | reverse complement strand
CGGTCAGCAACCTCCGCAGGGGTATCAGGGAAATCCCCAGGACCCGTACGGTCAGCAACCTCCGCAGGGGTATCAGGGAAATCCCCAGGACCCGTACGGTCAGTATCCACCCGAGGGATATCCGGGAGGACCGCAGGACCCGTACGGTCAGTATCCGCCCGAGGGCGCGGGATGGGGGCCGGAACCGGAGAAACCGTATCAGCCGGATGAGGACGGTAAGATCAAGGTTACGGAATCCAAGGAGCTCTTCCTGAGTAACCATTATTCCAGTCATGAAGAGGCATTTCTCCATACACTGGACAATCTCGCAAAGATGCTCTCCATGGCGAATTCACCCTTTCAATTCCGTGATAACCGCGAGTTTCTCCATCCCACGGTCCGGATCAAGAAAGCAGCATACTTTCATCTGGGCACCAGGCAGATGGACCTCGTTCTCATGAAGGAGGCGGTGAACGATTACAAGGTCATGGGTAACGAATCCCACGGCCTGAGCAACGTCAATGCCATGAGGGATACCCTTGTGGTCATCAAGACCCTGGGGACGCCTACATTCCAGATACTTCCGGATTATGAGGAGCTCGATGAGCCCGCAAAGGCAGACATCACCCAATCCCTCTTCGGATTACTGGAATGTTACCTTCCGAAGATGTGAACCGAGCAGCATTCGATCCGTTGCGTTCTGCTGAAACATAGACCGTATAGCCCAGTTCATCGAGTTTTTCCTCCAGAATTCTTCGATCTCCGTGATAGAACAGATGTGAACCGCATCTGCAGTCCGAACAACCGAATCCCTTCACCGGGGATCCAATGGCGGCAAATTCGGTGGCGGTTTTGCATTCCAGCCGATCGGAGGAATTTACGATCCACACACTCTCAACCCGTGCCTGCTCCAGAAGATAATCGATGTGCCAATGCATCCGTTTTTCTATCCTTAGATGCCTTGCTACCCTCGCCTCCAGGGAATTCAGGGCCGATCCGCTGTATGCATAGTATCCCTTGGAGAACACCATCTCGCCTCTGGAGCCCACCGATATAGTCTGGCTCCGGTCAAGCGAGATGATAAGAACGTAACTTCCCTTCATATCAGGACGGCACCCTGCTTTTGTATATGAACGACGATCGATTTCCACAACCTATTTTCCACAGTGAGCTTAAAATAACTTAATATCTTTATTCTTCCAATTATCAGAAAGTACCTGTCGTACAAGCATTAATTCATTTCTCGCCGCAACGGAGGCCGAACATGTTCCGAAGATCCATTGCCCTGACCCTATCAACCATATTATTGCTCAGCATACCCTGTTTTACCTCGATTGGCTCCGCTCCCGCCCACGAAGGCGTGGTCCAGGGGGATTCGCAGGTACCGACCGACGGAGGCAGGTACAGGGAGGACGAACCCGTTTCCTTTTCAGACGTGAGCGTGGAAGCCAACCTCGCAGGAGTAAATTCGAACCATTTTGCCTGGGGTGATTTCAACAATGACGGATACCAGGACCTTCTCCTGGGTTCCCGGTTGTGGAGGAACAACGGCCCCCCCGGATGGAACTTCACGGATGTCACAGGCTCTCTCGGGATCGGCGGGGGCGGGAACGGGGTCTGGGGCGATTACGATAACGACGGAGATCTGGATTTCTACACCTCCGGAAACAGGCTCTGGCGCAACAATGGTGCTCCGGATTATAATTTCACGGACGTTACGGTCCCGGCGGGAAATCTGACCGATCCGTATCCTACCACTGCCGCGGGATGGGGTGATTACGACCGGGACGGAGATATCGATCTCTATGTGGTGAACGGAGAGGATTACAACGGAGGAGACACCATATTCTACCCGGACATATTCTACGTTAACAACGGCGACGGCACTTTCACGGATGGCACGGTGAATGCGGGACTGGACACCTCCGGGAAGCTGGCCTATGGTAGAAGCGTGAACTGGGGAGATTACAACAACGACGGTTGGCTGGACATTCACGTGGGTAATTACAGGCTCTGTCCGAACTACCTGTGGAGGAACAATCACGATGGGACGTTCACCGATGTGGCCGAAGTGACCGGTGTGACCGGTGTGTATGATCCTGACATGTATTACGATGCAACCGCACAGGACACATACGGCGATGGAACATGGGGTCCAACCTACGGCCATACAATCGGATCGGCCTGGGGGGATCTGGACAATGACGGCGACCTGGACCTGTGGGATTCCAATCTGGTTCACAAGTATGTGGGTTCCACCAGCTGGCCGAGCATGCCCTACGACATCAGGGGTTACGTGTGCGACGACTCCAAGATATACGGTAACAACGGACCGACATCTTGGAACTTCACGGATGTCAGGGCGGCCTCCGGGATTCCATTCAAACCCATCGGGGATCAGGTAGTATACCAGGGTGACGAGCTCTGGAGCGGGGTGGCCATGGGGGATTACGACAACGACGGCGACCTGGACGTTTACGTTCCCCAGATATACGATCTGAACTATGCCTACTCCTACCTGTTCCGGAACAACGGCGACGGCACCTTTACCGATATGGCGCAGAGTCTTAACCTGCGGGTCTACAATACATACGGCGGCTGCTGGTGTGATTATGACAACGACGGCGACCTGGACCTCGTTAGCGGCGGCGGCAAATGGAACGGGGGTGCCGGCGAGGTGCAGGAATACAAGGTGCGCCTGTACAGGAACGGCGGGAACTCCAACAACTGGCTTCACGTCAAGCTCGTGGGGACCGACAACAACCATCAGGGCATCGGTGCAAGGGTAAAGATCGTTTCCGGTGGAACCTGCCAGATCCGCGAGCTGGAGGGGGGCATGGGCTCGCACGGCCACCAGAATTCCATCCCGGTGGAGTTCGGACTGGGAGCAGCCAATGCGGTGGACGAGATAGAGATCACATGGCCCGACGGCAAGACACAGGTTGTGGAGGGCCCTGGTATCAATCGTCTCGTAACCATCACGGAGGACGACAATGCGCCTTCCATCACATCCGCGGTCGCCTCGAGCCACGAGGTCGAAGAGGGTGAGGCCATCACTTTCCAGGGAGCGGCGAGCGATCCCGACGGCAGCATATCGGTTTACCAGTGGGATTTCGACGGTGACGGGGAGTACGACTGGGACTCCCCCACATCGGCAACGGCGGTGCATGAATATACGAGAGCCGGAACTTACTGCGCCAGGTTACGGGTGTGGGACGATACGGGGGTCCTTGGAGATTCCGAGAGCACGGATTTCATAACCGTAACGAACGTGATCCCCCTGGCCGTGCTGGACGGGGATACGGAGGGGCTTGAGGACGAGGAGATGCATTTCCGGGCAAACGGGACGCTGGACAGCGAGCACGACCTTGCCTCCATGAAGTACTTCGTCGACTTCGACGACGGCCACGATACCGGCTGGGTGAACCACACGGATTTCAACCACTCCTACCCCGATGCGGGAACCTACACGGTGACCCTCATGGTTCGGGACGACGATGGTGAGCAATCCATGGATACGCTCGTCGTGAGCGTACGGAACCTTCCTCCCGAGCCCATGATCACCGCCCCCTCGAACGCCACGGAGGACGAGGAGGTGACAATCCGGGGAACATGTTACGATACGGTCAGCGACCTCGATCATATCCTTTACAGATGGGACTTCGGCGACGATGAGGAGACGTCCTTCGGAGAGGAAAACACCACGTCACACGTTTACACCGACAAGGGCACCTATGATATCACGCTGAGGGTCAAGGACAGGCACGGTACGGTGAATTCCACCGTACATACCATCGAAGTCGCAAATGTCCCCCCCCGGTGTACGAGCGCTTCTCACATGGTAGGCAAGGAGGATTCGATCCTCACCTTCGTGGGCGAGGGAGCCGATACGGAGTCGGACGAGCACGCTCTCACGTTCCAGTGGGCCTTCGGCGACGGAATCTCGAGCCCTATGCTTCCCAGCCCCGATGTAGAGCACGTATACACGCAGGCGGGGAACTTCACTGCGGTGCTGAAGGTGACGGATGACGACGAGGACACGGGGGAATGGATCACGAACGTTACGGTGGTCAACGTCAAACCCGACGTATCGCTGGGCGTTCCGAACGGAGATATATTCGAGGACGACGAGGTCACTTTCACCGCTTTCGGCAGCGATACCGATTCGGACGAGGACGATCTTCTGTACATGATGGATTTCGGGGACGGGAACGTAACCGAATGGCAAGAGACCACTGAGTTCACACATATCTATAATTACTCGGGGTCGTACGAGGTGTGCCTTACAGTACGCGACAACTCCAATGCCACGGGAAGCTCTCTGGGCACCCTCTCCGTTCAGAACATCATGCCGATCGCCGGTTTCAGTCATTCTCCTAGGAGCAATGTAGACAAGACCACCGTGGTGGTCTTCGAGGCCATAGGGAGCACCGATACGCCCTCGGACATGGCGGGTCTGAACTACACGTGGAGCCTGGGTACGGAAAAAGAAATGTTCGGAAGAACGGTTCGATACACTTTCCTGTCATCGGGCAAGCACACCGTGGAGCTCTCCCTGACGGACGACGACGGTTTCACTTCCGCTGCCCGGGCCACCATAAGGGTGGAGAACACTCCGCCGGAGGCAGTTATCAACGCGTCCGGGTCCAGGGTAGCGTCGGGGGAAACAGTGATATTCGACGCAGGCGACTCGGTGGACACCCCGGGGGACCTTCCGAACCTGGAGTACCGGTGGAGCATTGACGGAAAGACGCTGGAAGGAGAAATCGTGGAATACGCATTCCCGGAGGCCGGTACGTTCACGGTGACCCTCACGGTCACAGACGAGGATGGCGACAGCGACGAGGCCACGTTGAGGATGGTCATAGAAGAGGATGGCGGGGGTGGAAAGGGTACCGACGAGGCGGGGGGGACGGTGATATGGATATCCGTATCGGCATTCGTCATACTGCTTCTGGTGGGCGTTATTATCGTGATCATCGTGCTTCGCAGCAGGAAAAGAAAGAAGGAGGAGGGGGAACCGTCAGACGATTTGAGATATTCGTATCCCGAGACCGATGCTATCCAGGGGAGGTCCCCGGGAATCTGTGCCGACGACCTACGGGAAACCATCGATGAAGGGGAAGGGAGCGAGCAGGCGCTTTACGAAGAGGATCTGTGTGGACACCCAGCCGGGGTCCGGGGAACAACACAAGAATTCAACGGCGGGACCTCCCCGGAGGTCACGACCGGGGATATCTGCTCTCTACCGCCCCTATCGGCGGAGACGCTGCTGCCCCCGGTGGCCGGCGAGGTCACAAGCGTTGACGATATGGTCGCGCTTCCGCCATCCACGTTGGAAGAAGTCGACAAGGGTTCCAATCCTTCCGACGTTATTTCCGCGGCGAAACCCCCTTCCGGGAATACACCTCGAAGAAAAGTTGTGCGAAAGGTGGTCAAGAAGAAGACCGCCTAAAGCTCACGCTATCTTCCGAGGAAGTGGTAGTAGAACCCTGGCCCCAACCAGAAGCATCCTTCCCCTTGACTACCTCGCCTTATAACGCCAATGCCTGACCTGAACCCCGTCTATCTCTTATAGATGGTATAAAGACAGTGTGAACACCGCCATATCTCAAAGATGTCCTCGCCCCGAGAGAAAGGAAGAAGTACGCCCTCCTCGCATTTCGGACACGGCGGAAATATCGTATGTGTTTCCATTACGCCACCTCCGTCCAGGGAAACGAAATCTAATTATTAAAAGGTTTCCCACCGTTATTTGAAGCGGAATCGGTCCCTCCGGGCTCCCGTTACACTCCGTTGACCCCTTCGGGCTGAACTGAGCCTTCGATTTCGCAAGCGAAATCTACAGGCTGCAAGATTCCGCGCACATTGTCAAGCTGCAAACTTCGAATTTTTTCGAACTTTGCACCATTGACAATATAAATGGATTTTCCCGCCGTCCATGAAACCATCCGGCACTGCCAGGAGTCCGGGATGGGGGGAGTGGAAGCACCGTATCGACATAATGATAGGGGTAGCGGCCCGGCAGGCGGAAAAATGTTCTCTTATTACGTTCCGTTGTCCGATCTACCTCTCGATACCCATTCTCAAGCTTGTACAACATTTTATATATAGTAAGAAAGGATATATTTTTATCAGGGAATCATACTGTGAAAATTCGCCCCGCAGAGATCACATTCATCTCAGCGGGTAAATCGAGCTGGCATGGTTTTCCCGGTTGAGGTGATACAACAGATGGGCCCCAACACGCAGTCCTGGCGAATACGGCGAAGGTTCCTCCCGGCGGAGAGTCCACGGATATTCGTCTCCATACAATTGATCGCCATGGCAGTCCTTCTCCTCTTCCTGTTGGGGTCGATCGTACATGTGGTCCCCTCTGCGTCACCTGCGTCCGGCATAGCTGAATTCCGTAACGGAGCGGATCGTGCAGGATCGAGAGCGGAAAACCACTCGTTCACCCTGACGACCTCGGACTCGGAGCATCTATTCTACATCTCACCGGGGACTCGGAGAGAGGTCCGGCTCAATATATCCAATACGGGCAAGGGCGATGATTCCTACCTGTTGATCGTCGAAGCGGATCAGCGAGCCTGGCCCAATGAGGTCGATCATTCCCGGACCCCCGTTGTGGGATCCGGGAACACCTTCATCTTGGGGCTCAATGTATCGGCACCCCTTGATCTGTTCACCTATCCCAAGGAATGCGTTCTGGATATCGAAGCGGTATCCACGAGCAATGCGACAATCCGGGAGAATATCACACTCTTCTTCATACTATCTCCCGTTAACATCGAGATGGATTTTTCCACCGCGGACGCAGACGGGATGGCCATGGAGCAAATGGAGGTGGAGGAGGGGAGGGATACGCTTCTGTACCTGTCCGTGAAGAACAACGGGAATGTGAATGATGTGTACGACATCTCGCTGTCCGGTCTTTCCAGTGGATGGACCGCTTCCTTCGCAAACGGGGAGAACCGACTTTCCATGGATGTGGGACCCGAAGGCATTCGGAGCAGGGAGACGGAACTGATAATAATCCGCTGCGAGCCAAATTCCACCGACAGCAGTCCACTGGTCATCCAGTGCAACTCAACTCTGAGTCAGTCCCTGGAGCGGCCCCTTGTGTCCAAGATCTCGACCCTCAACCTCGACAAGGTCTACGATACCAATCCGATAATAATCGAAACGGATGCGAAATACCGTTCCGTGCAGCCTGGTGAGAACATATCCGTAATCCTCACGGTGACCAACTACGGCTCGAATGACGTATCCTTCAAACCCGAACTGGAGACGGAAATCCCCCAATGGCTTGAAGTATCTGACTTTCCGGGGGGATATTTACTTCTCAGCCCAGGCGATAGCGAGGATCTCCCATTGACACTATCGGTGGATGACCGGGCCACGGCCAATTCCGAATGCTTCCTTCGCTTCACCGGCACCAGCGGTGAGAGCCACGGCCAGGTATTCGACGACTGGATGCACGTGAGCGTGGATCAGGTGTTCGACCTGGATGCGGAGGTCGATCGATCGGAGATCGTGCTGGAGCACGGGGAGAGCGCAAGTGTAATCCTGAGCCTGGAGAACCGTGGGAACGGGGAGGAAGAGATAGATATCTATCCGTTGCTTGGGGCATCCGTCGCTGCGAATCTCAGCGAAAGGTCTCTGAACCTGCCCCCCTTCGGGCGCACGAACGTTACGCTGGATATCAACTTTATTGACACGGAGAATGCAACCTCCCAGCAGATCTTCCTAAGCGTCGTATCGAACAGAGCGCACATCGTGGTCCCCATCAACCTAAGCGTCACCGAGAAGGTGCCGGTTCAGATCATCGACCTGGCATTCGAGGGTGACGGGATCTCCCTTTCCGATCCCAAGGTTTCCGGGAGCGGATACGTCTACGTCAACTTCACGGTGGTGAATTCCGGCAATACCCCCTCGGGTCCCTTCACCATCACCGTGGCAACGGAGAACAGGCTGGGAAGCATCGCCCAGCTTATAATGGAGCGGGAAGAGGAATCTATCGATCCGGGTGAGAAAAGTTACTTTTCCGTACCGTTCAGACCGAAGGAGGCCGACCAGAAGCTCGTAGTCGAGCTCGACAGCGCAGGCACGGTTGAGGAATCGACGGAGGATAACAACATACGGACGGCTCCCGTGGATCATGATCCCGGGGATACCGGAGGTGGCGGCCATTTCAGCAAGGGAGGCGATTCGTCCGTACCCGTACCGTTATATGTCGGAGGTGGCGGAGCTCTGTTTTTGGTCCTCATCATCTCGGGGCTTTACGCCTTCGGGAGCCAATCGGTGAAATATTCAATGACCGGCATCATCACCCCTCTGTATACCAAGCTCTTACGGGATGACATCCTCTCACACAAAACCCGGGAGAGAGTGTACCGATACGTGAAGAACAATCCGGGGTCCCACTACCGGTCGATCCTGGACGAGCTGGACCTCAGGAACGGTACGTTGACGTATCATCTCAAGACCCTGGAGAAGAGGGAGTTCATAGTTTCCAAGAAGGATGGCCCCTACCGCAGGTTCTTCCCTCAGGGCTCGAGGGACAAGGAGAAGGTATTCATTCACGGACTTCGGAAGGACATCTACTATTTCATTCTAAAGAATCCCGGTCTGAGCCAGAAGGAGATCTCCAAGTTCATAAAGAAACCCACTCCCACGGTGAACTATCACGTGAATCATCTGGCGAACGAGGGACTGGTGGAACTGAAGAGGAACGGCCGTGAAACGCTCTGCTTCGCCATGAATTCACACAATGTGCAGTGATTCATCGCGTACCGTCAGTTGTTCTATCCGATCGAGCTGTTATTTCGTGAGCGTGCAGCCGCCACCGTATTCTTTACCGAATATGGAAGTGTCATGGATTTGAGAACGGAATTATCCCGGTCCAGAAAGGATATCCGTCACGGAAGAACCCTGGTTCCACTTCCGGTAATGAAAAAGAAAAAATGGATGGCAAGGTGAGAAGAGAGGATTATTGAGT
>CAYRFL010000076.1:0-19716 GCA_964423515.1 uncultured archaeon | reverse complement strand
ATCCGCCGCAAGCTCCATCCTATCAAGAGAACCCGGAATTACGTCTTCAAACAGGGCGATCAACCTTTCCTCCACGTTCAGCATCTCCTCCTCGAAATGCATGTCGGCGTTGAGCCTTGCCACCTCGAGATACTGGGACGCAGAGCCTATGTCGAGAATGGCGCCAAGAACGTCGTCCAGAAGCTTCCTCGTGGTCCTCCGCTTCGGTTTGAATGCTACCTTCAAGGTTTGCATCACCGGCTCCAGCGCCACGAGGATCCTTGCCAGGGCGTTCCTCTCCACCACCACGGGATCCGATTCCAGAAGAATCACTGCATGATGAAGGGCCCGCGCATCCAGGTACAGATCGTCGATTTGACCCGCTCCGCCCCTCCTGTCGGATGCTTCGGCCTTCAGTCGCCTGACGGCCCGGACCACGGAAAGGGCCGTGGAAGAGGATGGATCCAGAAGGAACAGCGCAACTGCGCCATCGAGCTCCTTCATCATACCCTCATTTTCGGAAGTGTTCAACGGTCATCACCGGAAAAAATCCACGGAGGGACCTTTTTTTCTTGGTCCCTCCGGCCATTATCCATGGGAGTCGAACCCTCACGGTTCGAGCCTCTTGAGCTTCCTGACCTCGGCTATTCTCGGAGGCTCGTCGTCCGCCTTCACCACCTTCCTGATGAGTTCGGTGACGTCCACGCCCGTGAGCGACTTGACCAGGGCTGGCATCTGGGCTGCTATGTCCACGGTCTTGTTCACGAAACCGGAAGGCCCCTGATCGCCCATGACGATGATCTTCTCGACGCCCTTGAGGGAACTGGCTGCGGATTGCACTATGTGCGGCAGCTTGTCCACGATGAGCTGCGTGATGGCCGCATCCCCGTACTTCTTCCACGCGAGCGCCTTCTTCTCCATCGCCTCGGCCTCGGCCATGCCCTTTGCCTTGATTGCATCCGCTTCCGCGTCGCCCTTGAGCCGTATGACCTGAGCTTCGGCCGTACCCTCCTTGGTTATCTTGGTGGCATTACCCTCGGCCAGCTTCTCCAGACGCTCCATCTCACCGTCAGCGGTGAGCTTGAGATGCTGCTGGGTGGCCTCCGCCTTTCGTATTGTCTGTATCTTTTCCGCCTCGGCTATCTTCTCGATCCTGCCCTTCTCACCGTCCGCCTCCGCTATCTTGGCGTCTGCGGCGGCCATGGCGGGAACCACCTGAAGCGCCTCCTGCTCCCGTTTCGAGCGCTCGATCTCCCTCTCCTCGAGCTCGATCCTCTTCTGTTTCTCCTCGATCTCTATCTGGACCTGCTCCCGTATAAGTTCCTGCCTTCTCTTCTTGTCCTGCAGTTCGAAGGAGATGGCCCTGTTCGCCTTCTCCACCTCCACCTCTGATTCCGCCCGCTGCTGGATGATGTCCCTGTCCTTGTGGAATAGAGATACCTTGGCCTCGGCCTCGGAATTGGCCTGCTCGGCGTCCCTGGCCGATTCCGCCTCCTTTATGGTTGCCATCTTGTTGGCGATGGCCTCGCCGATACGGGCGTCCCTCTTCACCTCTGCGGTCCTCTTCCGGCCCAGTGCGTCCAGGTAGCCGTACTCGTCCTCGATGTCCTTGATAACGAACGATCGGATCTCGATACCCATGTTACGCAGGTCCTTGGCGGCCTGCGTCTGGACCGAGGCGGCCACGGCGTCCCTGTCCGAGTTGATGGCCTCGATGGTCATGTTGGCACAAATGCCTCTCGTATGACCCTCGAGGGTCTTCAGGGCGATCTCATTTATCTCCTTGTCACTCTTGTGCAGGAGTTGCTCGGCCGCCGTATTGAGCGAGGCTAGGTCGGAGGCGATCTTTACCTGTGCCACGGCCTTGATGTTCACCTTGGCGCCGGAGGTCTTGACGTCGGAAACGATATCCGTAACCGATATCTCCAGCGTCCTGACGTCCAGGGGCATGAACTCAAAACCCTGGAATATCGGCCATATGAACCTGCCACCTCCGGAAACAACTTCATAGCCCTTGCCGCCCTTCGTGGTCTTTCGACCGTATATCACCATCGCTTTGTCGGGAGATACCCGCTTGTAACGATTTGCATAGGTCAATATCAATATCAGGAACAGTGCCCCGACAATCACAATACCAATTACTACCCAGAGTATGATATCCATCTTCTCAACTCCTTGTATAAGAATTTCTACGTATTTTTAGTCGTTCTGCCTTTTTTCTTCTTGTGCTTTCGTGCGTTGGTCCTTGCCTGGGTGGCCTTATGGGTCCGGTACTTGGCAAGTGGCATTACTTTAACGGAATCTCCCAGACTCTCCAGGATCACGATGTCCTCGTTGGCCGGTATATCCTCTCCGGCCACGGCGCCAATGAGCATGCGGCCCCGTTCCTCGGTGATCACCACAATCTGCCCCTCACCACCCTTGATGATAGGTACCGACACGGTCCCCTTCGTCCCCTTGAGGGAGGAGATGTTCACTGTTGAATCCGAGATGAACTTCTGAAGGAAACGCTGGACCATGACGAAGACGATAACGATAATAAAAGCCGATCCGCCGACAGCCACGAACGGCGACAGCCACGGGGGCACCCCGGCCCAGAGGGCCAATAGACCCACCCCTCCGAACGAGGACATTGCGGCCAGAAGGAACGGCAGACTGAAGAAGCCCGGCCCACCTGCGCCTCCCCCCCCCACGTCCATATCTGCGTCAATATCGAGGTCAACATCCACATCCATATCCAAACCAAGGGTATCCAGACCCCCGATGGCCATGATCAATATCAGGAAAAGGAGACTGATGCCCCCTATCAAAGCGTACGTGATAAATAGCCACAACATATCTATCTCCTCCCTCCCAGCTCATCCAGCCATTCCTGGCATCTCTTTATGTTCTCCCGGTAGATGGTGTTTCCCGGGTCCAGCTCCACGGCCTTCTGAAAGTACATCAGGGCGGCGTGATAATCACCACGCTGCACCAGGGATGCCGCGTACTGGTTGAAGGAGTGTGCCTTCTCCTTCGCTCCCTCTTCCGATACCCTTTTCGGGAGAGGGGATACCGGTACGGGTCTGGCAGAGGCCCTGGGCGCGAGCTTCCTTCTGGTCTGGGACCATTTTACCCTGGTCTCCTTCGCCTTCCCCCACTTCGCGTACCAGCGCTGATCCCTCTTGGACTCCATGGTCTCTCCGGGCATGGCTTTTCCAGTGTCCGGCCATTCCTCGGGATCTGCCACCTCATTGAGGTTGGATACGCCGAGATTGCGGAAACCCACCGCAGCCACCTCCCTGAATATCACACCGATTAACCTGGCATCGATATCCCTCTCGGGATCAAAATTCAATGTTCTTTCCGGAGAGAAAACCAGCTCTCGTTCCGGTTTTATCCTCGCTATCCGGAATTTGGCATGGACCACCGACGTATCGTACATGCCGGACATGGTTTTCCCTTTCATTGCCATCTTCTTTGCCAAAAAATCTCTCCCAGGAGAGTTGTAGATATGAATATTATACGATAACATGACCAAATATAAAATTTTTTTGTAATTATACCTTCATTGCCGTTCCTCTCAGGGTGACGCTGAACGCGAAGCTGAAGGCATACTGTCTTCCGAAATCGCTGCCGGACACCGGGAATGCCCCCCATGGGGTATCGGAGACAGTTCGCTGTGGTCTCGACAGTTTCCAAAAAAAAGATAGGCAAGTATAAAATAATGAAAGTCGATTTCTATTCCATCTCTTGCCACGTAATTATACGCAGGCAAACATGAGAGTATCATATTGATAAATACGGAGGAAGAGCGTATGAAATGCATGTACAGAAGATTTGTATCCATATCATTGGTTGCCCTTATGACCCTGGCCGTACTGGCGGGAATGGGCGGTGTTCTTGGGGAGGACGTGGGGTCGGGAAGCGCAGCTCCCCAGCTCGATAAGGGGCAGAAGTGGTCGCAGTCAATGGAGATCGATTTCGGCGACATCATAGACTCGTTCAAGCTGAACGAGAACCTTGACGAGCTCGGAAAGGAACTGAAGAAAGAAGGCGCCATCGATACCTTCGATGTCAACGTTGACATCGACGGCGGACTGGGATTGGCCGTGACCACGGAGATCGTCGAGGTGGACGCGGACTTCAACGGAAGGAACTGCCACAAGATACGGACCAGCGCATATTTCGGAAGCGGGCTGGGGATCGAGGCCAGCGTCCTGGTGGCAGGTCAGGGCAACGAGGTGAAGGCAAACGGGAATGCGGAATACTACGTGGAGTTCGATCTCGTGGTGGATATGTGGGTGACCGCTGACGAACTGGCCATCATGCAGATAGATGTAACCCTCAAACCGGAGATCAACGCCGAGGTCAAGGCCGATGCGGCGGGGAAGATCGAAAATACGAATTTCGACATCGACCTGAACGGATACATTCGTTCCAAGGATATCGTGGGCCGCCTCACCATCGATTTCGACGAGCCCTTCGACTACCTGAACCTCCCCATTGAGGAGAACGAGGAGTGGACCGCCCGGGGAAGCTTTACCGGCACCGCCTCCATAACCGGCAAGATCGAGGCCAAGATAGACGTGACAGGCATTCCGGGCGAGGACGACATACACGAGGGCGAGACCATAGACCTCGCAAAGGAGAGTGGCGGCCCCGAGGAGTTCGAGGAGGATGTCTCGCTGTCCTTCGAATCCGGCTCCAAGTCATCCATGGCCCTTCCGGACGGCTCCACGACGGATGTCATACCTGTCTCGAATGTGGAGATCACCGAGCTGTTGGAGGATATATTCGACGATGACGATTATTATGACTATGACGACTACTATTATTACGATGAACCAGTTCAAATAATGAAATTCAGCGTCGAAGACGGTCCGAACGAGAACGACGAAGTGGGCTGCTTCTTCCTTATACGGGCTGAGAAGGGCGTGGACCTCGATCCATCAGAATACACTTTCTGGGTTGCAGAAGACGGACGCTCCCCCCAGAAACTGAACTTCCAGTTCAGGGACTACTCCCAGGATGCCATGAAGGTCCCGGAAGGCGGTGACCGGAACGCCACCTACCGCTATGATAGCTCAATCAAATCGGGGCGATGGCCCGACATGCCTGCCGAGGAGGATCGCGAGAGGTGGAATGACGGCGAATACCTTGGATTCGATATGCCCACCGAAGAACTGGGAATCAACATCATCAATGGTAACGTTTACGAAGTCCTAATAAAGGACCCGAACCGCGATATCGTGTACCGTGACACGTTCGTATACAAAGAGCCCTACGGAAGCAGGAGCTACGAGGACGATGATGATGACGATTACGACTATTACTATTATGAAGATGACTATTACTACGAGGAAGAAGAGGATGCCGTCAGTTCCGTCCTTGGGGGTGTGTTCGAGGACATGGAGTTCCTCGAGGAGATAGCGGACATGGGTGCCGACGATTTCCAGTTCAAGAGCTACTACTCGCCTGAGCACGGGGTCTTCGTCAAGAGCGATGTGGGTCTCACGGATACGGCCCTCACTGATATAAGCGATCCCGATGCCAAGAAGGCCCTGTCCTCCCTCAGCGTGGAGATGAAACCCGTTACCGAGGAAGAGGTGAAGGACTTCAAGGACTCGCGGGACAAGGACTACTTCGTTCCTGCCAAGGGAGCCGAGGAGAGGGACTGGGTCCTCATAGGGCTCGGGATACTCGCGGTGGTTGCGATAATAATTATCGTGCTCGTTATAGTGATGAGGCGAAAATCTTCGAGGCCCCCGCCATCCGGAGAGGAGCGGGATTTCGGACCGGGGGATGAATCCGATCCTTACGGGGTTCCGCCGCCGGACGCGCACGCGGATGGGAGCGGGCAGAGGTTCCCTCCGCCACCGGAATATTGACGATGTCGATATTCCACTTTTCTTTTTTCATTTATTTCCTTTCTTCGTTCAGATATATGATTAAGATGCGATGTTGGAGCATCTCAAGACGGGTGGAGATATCTTGTTGGAAAAGAGGACATGGATAATAATCGGTGCGGCAGCAAGCGTCGTGATGATCATTCTCGCCTTCTACGTATATCTACTGACCAAGGAGGAGGAATCGCCCGTACCAAACCGCGCCCCCCTGGCATATATCTCACCGAAATCCATGGAGGTCGAGATGGGTGAGACGATCCATTTCAGCGCCAAGGAATCCTACGACCCGGACGGAAACGAGCTTTCCTATTTCTGGGAGTTCGGTGATGGATACACTTCTCATGAAATGGAGGTCAATCACTCCTACGATCGGGGAGATATCATATATCAGGTCAACCTGACAGTGTCCGACGGTTTGCTGAACGGGACGGGATATGTCGCCATCACCGTGGTCATACCACCAGAGCTAAAAGCGGCTCAGGTTAGCCTGAGCTCCCAAACCGTGGACATTCCACTTCTTGGAAAGTACTACACTGTCACGGTCCTTCACGTCGGGCCAGGTGACGTGAGCATCCGGAACATCTCCTATGAACTGGCCCCTCCGGGGTCCAACGAAACGCTGGCAGGGGGTAGGGACGAGAGTGTCTACAATGCGTCCCAGACCTCGGCGGATTCCCCGGTGAAATACTACACCGGAGACGAGGACATGGACGATTTCGATTACTTTCAGATTAGCGTGGACAAGACGAATGCCACCGAGGGCGATTTCTTCAGGCTCTACCACATGCCCACGGGGTTGTTGATGGGATCCTGCAGATTGCTGGGATGATCAACTTATTGCCGTCAGGCGTTCATAGAGTTCCATCACCCGTTCGGAGAGTACATCCCACGAATATTCCGATACCATTCTATTTCTCGCATTTTCACCCAATCCTGCTGCGAGTTCGGGGTCATCGAGGAGCCGTACGAGCCTCGCCGTGAACTCCCGGACGTTGGCCGAATAGTCCTCCTCTTTCACCAGGAGACCGGAAATCCCATCCTCGATATAGCTTCCGCATTCTCCCACCTCGTCCGCAACGACAGCCTTTCCCAGGCGCATCAGGTCGGTGAGTTTCGCTGAACACTTTGCCCTGGTCATCAAATTATCATCGAGAGGCAGTATGGCAATGCTGCTTCCGGAGAAGACACGCTCCATGAGAGAGGTCGGTATGCCGCCGGTGAACACGAAACTGCCCGGCAGCAGATGCGCCTCGCATTCCTTCCGAAACTTAGATCCCTCCTCCTCTCCGCCGCCGACTATCAGGAACTCAGTGTTCGGTCTTGCCTCCTGCACCGACCGAAATATATCGACGATCCTGTCGGTCCCGTGATCCCTCATACGTGAAAAGAGGGCGATCGTTCGCTTCGGGGTCAGTAACTCAAGGGCTTTACGGCAGCCCGGCGGAAGCGTTCGGTCCATATCGGCGGGTCTGCTCACCGGAAAGGGAAGCTGCCCGTCCAGAAGAGCCAGCAGCTCCGTCTCCACGCTGGCCGTATCGTGAAAGAAAGGGTTGGGACCGTTTGGCACTTTCCTGAGCACGTCTCCCGGAACCCCCAGCTCGAGGTAAACCTCCCGAAGGAAGCTGCTGGCAACTGTGGCCCCGTCGGCATTGGGCGGAAGAAAACGTTCCTGAAGATGGAAAAGTGCCTTCCATGATCGTGGATAGGGCATGACTTCGTTCATGCCCCCGTATCCCTCCAGGTCGTCGCCGTCCACCAAGAAGGTCGGACGATTCCCCCCCCGCTGTTTCGACAACCGCAGGAGGGAAGCGGCCAGACCGCCGTACCCCTTGGGTTTGAAGAGGTGCACCACGTCCGGACAGGCTTTTTTCACCTTTCTCGTCAGCTCCACTGCCGTCATGGCGTGCCTTAGGGCATTGCCCTCGGGAACGTGAAGGTTTCGGAGCACCAATTTTCCCGTTCCGGTGAAGAGTTCACACTGAAGTTCCCTTTCCTGGGGTACGAATACGATAACCTCGTGACCGCGCCTTGACACGTGCAGGGCCAGGGGTAGAACCCGCGAGATGACCGTCCCCTTCGGCCACAGGGCGAAGGGTGCCAGATACACTATCCTCATTGCCCTCCGTCTCCCGTAATACCGGCTAAAAAGGGTCATTTCCTTATCTTCTTCCAGCTGAACATGACGTAGACGATCACGAGTAGCACCACGATTATCGAGATCAGCACGCCGTTGGTATAGTCCAGCTTCCAGTACGGATTGTCTTCCTCCTTCGACTCTTCAGCCTGGTCCCATTGGTAGGTGGCCGGCAGCGGTCCCTCATCCTCACCATCTATCTCCTTGCCCGCCTTGACGGAGATGGTGATGTTGGCCCTTCCCGTGGCCCCGTCGTCGTCCGTGACCGTGAGAGAGACCCGGTATTCCCCCTCCTCGACGAAGGTATGTCTCGTGTTCTGCCCGGTGGTAACGATCCCGTCACCGAAGTTCCATCGATAGAGCGCGATCTTGCCGTCGCTGTCCGATCCCGTCCCATTGAAGAAAATCAGAAGGGGTGCGGTGCCCGACCGGAGGGAGGCTGTGATGGATGCGACGGGGGACTTGTTCGGGGATCTCGTGACGGTTATCGTTATGGTCACGGTCTCCATTGCTCCATCGTCGTCGGTCACTGTGAAGACGGCCTTGTAATTACCGTTCTTCCTGTAGGTATGAGCGGTGTTGCGTTCGGAGGAAGCATCCCCGTCCCCGAAGGTCCAGCGGTAAGATGTGATGCTCCCGTCCGTATCGCTCCCCGATCCCCTGAAGGACACCGAAAGAGGAGCGTTACCAGTGAGAGGCGTGGCGCTGGCGGAGGCCGTCGGGGGTTCGTTCGGCGGCTCGGTCACGCTGATGATCGTCGTTGCGGTCGCCCTGGCCCCCTCCCTGTCTGTCACGGTCAGGGTGACCACGAACTCCCCCTCCACGGCATACGTGTAACCGGGACTCTCCTTTGTGGTATTGGTCCCGTCCCCGAAATCCCACAGGTACGATACTATCTCGCCGTCCGGGTCGTTGATGTTGCTGTTGAAGGTTACATCGAGGGGTATGTACCCCGAGGAGGGATCTGCCTCGATAAGGGCGTAGAGGACGTTCATGCTGCCCACGTTGGACTCCGATGTGAGCCGGGTTCCCAGCCCAACGCCGTGGCCTCCGTTCACCTCCTGCCAGATCAGCTCGATCTTGCGCCACCCCTTCTTCATGGGAACGTCGAAGGCGGGACTGCTGGTGTCCGGCACCCCCACGATGAACTCGTCGTCGATGTAAAGGGAATGACCGTCGTCCCCCAGGAGGTTTCCCGTGAGCAGGAACTGCGTCTCGACGTACACGAAGGCCGTGGCCCTCGCTATGTAGTTGTGCTTGCCCGGCCATATGAGGTCGTTCTCCCCGTTGAAGTAGGCCTGATCCGTGATGACCTTCCTCTCCGCTATCCCGAATGCGTTGACCTTGTCCTCCCATATCTCCTTGGTGGGAATATACATGTCGAACTCGTTGGAATCCACCCGCTGCAGGGACCAGGTCTTCTCCGCTCCTTCGGGGTCGAGAACCGTGATGTTGACCGGACCCGTGGTCACCGTGGTGCCGTAGCTGTCCGTTGCTGAAAAATGGACGTGAAAGGTTCCCGTGCTCTCGAACTTGTGGACGGGATTCTGCACGCTGCTGAAAAAGCCGTCGTCGAAGTTCCAGTGGTACGATACTATGCGGCCGTCCGGGTCGTTGGCGATGCCCGTGAATGTCACCGACAGGGGCACGGTTCCCGTGATCGGGTCCGCGCTTGCCGATATCGAGGGCGGCTGGTTCTCAATGACCCATATATCTGAGAACGCCCCACCGTCCTCATTTGAATGGTAGGCTATCTTCATACCGTCGTGGTTGAAGTCGGGCATGGTCTGATGGCTGTTCTGGTCGGTAATCTGAACGTGGCCGCCACCCCAGGCGTCCATTATCCAGAGGTCGTGGAAGTTCCCGCCGTCCTCGTCGGAATAGTAGATTATCCTGTTCCCGTCATTGGTGAACCGGGGTGATAGCTGGTCCGCATTCTCGAATGTGAGCTGCTGGTGCCCGGTGCCGTCCTCGTTCATGAGCCATATGTCGTAGTAGCTGCCCCCATCCTCCTTTGACGAATACACGATCCAGGAATGGTAAGGATGGTAGTATGGATGAATCTGATCGCTGTTCTCCCATGTGAGCTGATGGGTGCTGATGATATCTACGACGTAGATATCGAGGAAACCCCCCCCGTCCTCCGCGGATGAATATACTATCTTGGCCCCGTCGGGGCTCAGGCTCGTGGCGGTCTGGTCGAAGTCGTCATTGGTCAGCTGTATGTGCGCGCTTCCGTCGGATTTCATGGTCCATATGTCCAGAAAGCCGCCGCCGTCCTCGTCGGAGAAGTACGCTATCTTGTTCCCATCGGGGGACCAGTCGCACACATACTGGTCGCAGGGATCGTCCGTGAGCTGGACCCTGTTGCTGCCGTCCTCGTCCATGATCCAGATATCGAGAAGGCCGCCGCCGTCCTCCATTGACGAGTATGCTATGCTGGCACCGTCGGGGCTGAACCGGGCATAGAGCTGGTCGAAACCGTCGTCCGTTATCTGTGTGCCCGCTCCCTCGACGTCGGAGAGAGGCAGGAAGGACAGAATGCATATCAGCGTACAGAATGCTGCCTGCGGTAATGTCCTTTTCCAGTACATGGGATCAAACCCTTGAAGACGGATTTATACTCACTTCTAGATAATTAAATTTTTCTACAATACGACAAATGGCCGGATTTGTAGGATCGTGAGAAGATCGTGGGTGTTGTCCTTCCCAAGGAGCGGCGTCCCAGGTCCGTATCCCATAACTTCGGTGTAGATTTTATATAATCCCCCCTCGTTAATTCCCGTGATGAAAAAACCGGTCCGGGATCTCAGGCTCAACATAGGCTGTGGTATAATCTATCGTCCGGGTTACGTCAATATCGACCTGTATGACGACAGACTTGCAGACCTTTCCGCCGATGCTCTTTCGCTGCCGTACGGACCCGGAACGGTTGATATGATCGAGGCTGAACACGTCCTCGAGCATCTCGATCAGATCACGGCCGTGTACGCCCTCTCCGAATGGTTCCGGGTGCTGAGGGCCGGCGGAACGCTGTGCATCGAGACGCCCGATCTCTTTGAATCGGTCGGGAAACTGAGAAAGGGTGGAGCGGATTCCAGGTCCTCCACCCTCAGATGGCTCTTCGGGATGGACAGTCCCGGAATGGTTCACAAGACGGGATTCTCATTCGCCCACCTCAAAGACATTCTGGGGGAGATAGGTTTCGGCAACATACGCAAGAAGAAGCAGAGGGGCCACCTGTACGAGCCCGGACTGAGAATGAAATGCAGAAAGCCCGATACCGAGGGTATTTGCGGCATTATGGCACGGCTCAGAAGTGAGATCATTCGCAGGTTGGAGAAAAACGACTCGGAGATACTGCATTCCCTGGAGGACGATTTTCTCGGTGAACTTCGAGAAAAGCTCTCCTCGAATAGTGGCAAGCTCCGGAATGAGTCGATACGAAGGACGACGGCGAGAATGGCGGTCGGAAATCCGGTGATCGCGCTTGCGTTTGCAGAGGTGTGCAGGGGGGCAGAGATGATATCGAAGCGGGAATTTTCCGGGGTAAGCGAGATCCTTGGCCATCTGGACGATGTGGAATTCCACCGCAGGCTTCCGGCCCTGTGGGAGAGGACACGTAAGGAGCCGGGCCGGGCAGACGCCGACCTCTCGAAGTTCATTTCGAGGCAGGAAGGGCTTGTACTGGAACTAATCGAGACGGCGGAGGCATTGGAAGCCGGTGGGGTTGGTGGAGCGGAGAATACTGAAAACGCGGTGCGCGAAAGACTCGAATACTTATCGAGCCTGCCCATGGTGGACATCACCGTATTCAGCTTCTATTTCGTCCAGCTTCAGGCGAGGATACTCTTCAACAGGGGTGTGAAGTCCTTTCACGCCGGGGACCTCGAAGAGGCTCTTGGCCTGTTCGAGGGATCGGCAAGGATCAATCCCGACAATCCCCTGGCGTACTGGAACATGGCGAGGCTGGGCGGGCTGCTCTCCAAGGGGGATGGGTGGATATCGGGCATGTACGGCAGGGCGAAGGTGCTGGTGGGCGGCGGAAAGGCCGGAAAGGTGCTGGATGACGAGATGAAGAATTACGGCGCGGGAGAGGATGTGAAGGCAGAACCACTTTCGGAATATTCGTTTTCCCGTTGATCCCTTGATGTACGATATAATATCTACAAATCGACGTTCCTACCAAAAGGGACTTATACGTTTCCGAACATGGATTGAGATAATATACATTTTTCAGGCTCATTTGGTGATGTCACATGGATCACAGAAAGCTCGAGGAGATCGGAGCGCGATTGGGCGTTGAAAGACAGGATATCGGGAAATTCCGATCCTCCTACCTGAAAAGGAGATATATCTATCCCCTGCTCCTTGCCCTTGCAGCCGGTGTGACCGCGCTCATGGGATGCCTGTCGGGAAAGGATGATGGAGGAAGCGGTGGAGGAGGTTCCTCAGCGACGTATCCGTACTGTGGCTCGGCTCTTGCAGGCATGGTGGGAATCGGTATTGTAGTTGTCGCCGGGAAGAAGAAAAAAGCGGTCCTGGCACTCCTCGCCCTTGGCGCCGTGACGGTCATTCTTCTCGGAGTCTTCTTTCTCATCAGGGGCGGTGGCATCTCGGGGCTGGCTTCCGCGCTCACGCAGGCGGGCAATGATACCGGCAATTTCAGCGAAGCGAACGATTACGGGGTCTTTGATAGGAAAGCTGATTAGATGGACCGGAAAAAGCTCGAGGATATCGGCGCAAGGCTCGATCTCGACGAAAAGGATATTGCCGAAATTCGTAGACGTAGTCGGATGGTCAGACTTTTTTCTCCCGTGGTGGGGACCGTAATAGTTATGCTATCAACGCTCATGGGATATATTCGCGGTGCAGGAGATGCCGAGAAACTCGTAAACGGGGTGAACGGGGAGGCATATCCCTATGCGCTGCCCATGCTGCTCGGTATCACCGCCGTTGGCTCCGTTGCCGGACGTAAGCTCTCCGGGAAGGCCAGGCTCACCCTGTACGTTGTGGCTGTTCTGACCGTACTGCTATCCATCATTGGGTACGTTGTTGCATATAACGCCGGGTGGGATCACTACAGTATGGCGATAGAATACGGCGTCTTTGACAGGACCGGTGATTGAACGGACCGGAAAAAGCTTGAGGATATCGGCGCAAGGCTCGATCTCGATGAGGAGGATGTCGTCAGTATCCGCAGGCGAAGTAGATTGGTAAGGGTATTCTCACCCCTAATGGGAGTCGTCGTTGCCGCGCTTTCAACCCTTGCGGGGTATTTATGTGGTACCCTGGCGGGCCCAAAGCAGGTTATAAGAGAGAGGGATGTTTATCCGTACGCTCTTCCACTGTTCATAGGGCTCGCCGCAGTGAGCTCCGGTGCAGGTGGAAGGCTGTCGCGAAAGGCAAGGTTCACCCTGTACGCCGTGGCAGTACTGACCGTAGTGCTCTCCGTGATCGGTGGAGTAATAGCCTTCAATGCTGGGAGACCCGTTGAGTACTACAATGATCCTATTATGTACAGCGTATTTCATAGGCACGGTGATTGAACGGATCGGAAAAGGCTTGAGAAGATAGGTGCGAGGCTCGATCTCGACGAGGAGGATGTTTCGGGGATCCGCAGGAGGAGCCGCCTCGTCCGGATAATCTCCCCGGTGGCCGGTGCCATAGTTGTCGCCATTTCAGCCCTTGTGGGATACGTACACGGAGCAGCGGGATCCCCGAAGTACGTTTACGACGATCCCGGAGAATCGTATCCCTACGCACTGCCAATGATGTTCAGTCTAGCCACAGCTGTCACAGCCACGGGACGTACCATAACCCGTAAGGCTAGGATCACGCTGTATGTCGTTGCGGCCCTGACCGCCTTGCTCTCCCTTATCACATACGTAATCGCCTACGATGCAGGACGGCCTATCTATCACTACTTTCCAGCATACAGTGTATATTCCAGACGTTTCCGATAGGTCGCAAGATTCCTTTTTCAGTATTATCCCGGCGGTGGTAGCGGCACATCCTCATCGTCCGTCCAATCACCCCCCTCATCTTCGTCTATATCATCCTCGTCTTCTTCTTCGAACTCCTCGAACTCATCGGCGGGCTCGGTCACATCATCTGCATCCTTCATCCAGTCCTCTTCATCGCCCCCACCGGCCTCCTTCTCGTCTACCTCGTTTACTTCCTCTTTCGCCTTTTCCTCTGGTTCGTGACCATGCTCCTCATCCGTAGCTTCCCCTCCATCCCCGGTATCTCCCGAGTCGTGTTCCTCGTCATCCTCTGTAAGCCCCTGGGACGTCCCATCGTCCTCGAGATCGGTCTCATTCTCTGGGTCCTCGTCATTCAATCCCCGTTCCGGCGTCATTCCATCTTCGAGATCCACCGTCTCCCCTGAGGAATGGAATTCCTCCGCCTCATATCCCTCCCATTTCCGTTTCTTCTTGTCCTTCTTGTCCTTCTTCTTTTTCTTGAACTTCTTTCTCTTCTCGTCATAGAGGTCCCGGAGCTTGATGGATTCCCTCAGATTGACGACCCCCGACTGTATCACCAGATCGGCCCTGGAATCCCAGTAATGGTCGAGCTTCTTCTTGTTGTCGGCTCCCTTCAATCCTTTCAACGTCTGCCTGTACTTGTACGTCTGCCAACCCTCACGAAGTATTAGGAGACCGACAACTATGGGGCTCGAGAGGCCCAGCACGGCAAGGATGTTGGAGATGTATTTCGTGGGCATCTTGTAACCGAACAGCGTGATATAACCCCTCTCGCCGTCCCTTGGATGCAGGTCGTCCTCATCCCGTATCCCGTCGTCATCGTCGTCCCTGTCGGCATTATCGCCCCTCCCGTCGCCATCGGTGTCCCTCCATTCCTGGGGGTCCTCCGAGAACAGCAGCGTCCGGTTGGTACCGTAGGCATCATGGCTGTAACCCACCGGTTCGTCCCCGTCCGGCGTCCCGTCATTGTCGTCGTCCGGATCAGCATTGTTGCCAATGCCGTCGCCGTCGCTGTCCTTCCATTCATCCGGGTCGTACGGGAATGAATCCCGGTGGTTCTCCCATCCGTCGTCGTCGATATCGATATCCGTCCCGTCGCCGATGCCGTCGCCGTCCGTGTCCTCAACCTCCGCGGGATTCAGCGGGAACAGATCTTCCACATCGGTGATATTGTCCCCGTCGTCGTCGGTGTCCGCATTGTCACCGATACCATCGCCATCGGTATCGCGCCATTCGGCGGATGCATTCGGGAAATCGTCGGCGGTATCGGGATAGCCGTCGTTGTCGTCGTCGGGGTCCATGGAATCGGGGATCATGTCGCCGTCGCTGTCCCTGGGCTTGCTGCTGACGTTCAACGGGTCGCTTCCCGAATCCGTTTCCTGCGTGTCGAGATAGCCGTCATTATCATCGTCAACGTCATAATGGTCGATGATGCCGTCGCCGTCGGTGTCGGGCGGAAAGTCGGAACCGTTCAGAACGCCCGTACCGGCAAGGGCCTCAACCTTGTCGGAGTGGCCGTCGTTGTCATCGTCAGTATCCACCTCGTCGGGTATCCCGTCTCTGTCGTAATCGGAAGGGAATGAAGCGGCGTCTCGGGGATTGTATCCCAGCGAATCCTCGATAGAGTCCGTCCAGTTGTCGTTGTCGTCATCGGTATCCCTGTAATCCGGAACGCTGTCGCCGTCCAGGTCGAGGGGAGAACGAACGGGGTCCAGTGGATCTGTCCCGGCCGCGTTCTCCTCCAGGTCGGACCATCCGTCGTTGTCGTCATCGAGGTCGGATTCGTTGGGTATGCCGTCGCCATCGGTGTCGGTCGGTCTGGAACCTTCGTCCTTCGGGTCGTATCCTAGGGATATTTCCAGTACGTCGCTCCACCCATCGTCGTCGTCATCCTGGTCGCGGTAATCTGGGATCCCGTCTTCGTCCAGGTCGTCCGGTACGGACCCATTGTCATTGATGTCTGATCCGGCTGCGTTTTCCTCCAGGTCGGACCATCCGTCGTTGTCATCGTCGCCATCCATCTCGTCGGGGATCCAGTCCCCGTCATTATCGTCCGGAACATCGCTGCCGTTCTCGGGCCCCGTCCCCAGAGATTCCTCCACGGTATCCGGAAAACCGTCATCGTCGTCGTCGGTGTCCGCATTGTTGCCTATTCCGTCGCCGTCCGTGTCCTTCCATTCCCGGTTGTCAAGCGGGAAGATATCGTCGTCGCTGCCGTCCCAGCCCCGCTCCCAGTAGTCATCGATCATGTTGTTGCCATCATCATCGAATCCAGCGATCCCCGGTTTTCCGTCCTCACCGACGTCGGGCCAGTTATCGTTATCGTCATCCTCGTCGCCCCCCCAGAATGTATCGTTCTGCCACGTGTAATAAAAGTCCGGCTCCTCATCCCTGTCATTATCCTGCCAGCATGTTTCATTGAGCGGGAACGGGTCCGCGTAATCGTTGTAACCGTCGTTGTCGTCATCCGAATCGGCATTGTTGCCCACACCGTCATAATCCGAGTCCATCCATTCCCTGTTGTCGAGAGGGAACATGTCATCGTCGCTCCCTTCCCAACCCTCCTCCCAGTCGTCATCCGTGTTCCCGTTCCCGTCGTCGTCCACCCCTGCCACGCCGGGCTGACCGTCGGCACCGTGGTCCGGCCAGTTATCGTTATCGTCATCCGTGTCGCCGTTATCTCCGTCGCCATCACCGTCCGTATCCACATACTCCAGCGGATCCGTGGGAAATGCATCCTGGAAGTTAGGATAGCCGTCATTATCCTTGTCCTCATCAGTGGAATCCGGAATCCCGTCGGAATCCAGATCATCCGGCGTATCTCCGGCATCAAGGGGATCGGACCCCTCGTCGAGCTCCACAACGTCATCATACCAGTCGTTGTCATCGTCGTAATCGCTGTTGTCCCCGATGCCGTCGCCATCGTTGTCCATCCATTCCAGGGGATTGTCCGGGAAAAGGTCACCGTACTCGACCTTGATAAGGACGCCTCGGATCGTGATGTTGGTCCCCGGCCTGTTGTCTCCGAAGCCGTCGCCGTCCCTGTCGGACCATTGTGTATCGTCCTCTGGGAACGCATCCGAGAACGTATCGCCGTGATAATCCCCGTCAGCATCGACGTACTCGAACGGGTCCCATGGAATATCGTCCACATTATCGCCGAATCCGTCACGATCGCTGTCGATCCATTCCAGATTGTTCTCCGGGAACGCGTCCGAGAAATCAGGGAATCCGTCACCATCGGTATCGAGCATGTGATCGTCGTTATCGTGATTCAGTATGACGGAAACGGTTGATTCGTCCTCGCTGGCCGATACGATATCGAGGTCCATGTCCCGATCCATGTCCGAGAGACGCGCCGAGAAGGGTTCCGGTCCCACGGGGTAGTCCGTTCTGGTACCATAAGCACCCACACCGCTGTTCCGGAGTATGGTCACCGAATCATCCTTCCTGTTCACAGTGAGCACATCCAGGTCCCCATCGCCGTCAACGTCGCCAAGGTCCACCGATTCCGGGGAATCGCCTACGAGGTAGTGTGAGCTCGCCCCGAAGATCCCCGTTCCGTCGTTCTTCACGACCGATATGGTATCGGATTCCCTGTTGGCCGTGACGATATCCAGGTCTCCGTCCATATCCACGTCCCCAAGGTGCACCGAGCAGGGATTGACCCCTACGGTATAGTTTATTTGGTTTCCGAAGATGCCGCTGCCGTCGTTGGTGAACACGTATATGCGCCTATGTGAGAGGACTATATCGGCGGATACGAGGTCCGGATGGCCGTCACCGTTCACATCGCCCAGGTCGGCCGTGCCGGGGGTATCCGGAACGGACGTATTGGTCCAGTCAACCGTGAAATCCCCGTCGCCGTCGTTTCTAAGCACGGATATCGTATCCATGGAGTAGCTGGTAACTATATCCACGTATCCGTCGTCGTTCACATCACCCAGGACCAGGCTCCGGGGCATGTCATCAAGCGAATAATCCCTCCGGTCGCTGAAATCCCCGTCACCGTCACCCAGCAGTACCGTGAGTGAGTCCCCGCCGTCGTTGGCAGTGACAATATCGAGATTGTCGTCGTCATCGAGATATCCCATCCGGACCATGTAGGGATTGGAGTCCACCGTGAAATTTTTCTCCGGGCCGAATCCCCCCGCTCCGTTGTTCTCGAGTATCGAAACGGTGTCGTTATCGCGATTGGCCGTGACTATATCGAGGTCCTCGTCCCCGTCCACATCACCCGTTTCGACGTCCAAGGGAGTGTCCCCTACGGAGTGGTCCCTGGCGCTGCCAAACCAGCCGTTGCCATTGTTGTGAAGGACCAGTACGGTATTGTCGGCATCCCCCGAGCCGGCAGAGGAATATGCGGTTATGATGTCCGGGGCGTCATCACCGTCAACGTCCCCGAGGGTGATGGAAAGGGGTGAGTTGTAATCCGTTTCCGCCAGGGTAACCCTGTATTCCATCATCGATGCGAATTCCCCGATGCCATTGTTCCAGAGGAGCGATACCGTGGACTTCCCCGAAAGCACGAGGTCGGGGTCTCCATCATCATCCACGTCTCCGATGAACACGGAGTCGGGTCCCCGTCCGGCGGAATAATCGGTCGCCTCCTGGAAGGTGCCGTTTCCGTTTCCCAGAAGCACGGAGATGGTGTCGTCATCGTTATTGACCGTGACGATGTCCAGGTTTCCATCCATATCCAGATCGCTGAGGCGAAGAAGACCGTTGCTGTTCCAACCGGCATTCATGTCTCCCGTTTCGTATACCGTGGCATTGCCCAGCCCGCCGGTCCCATTGTTCAGTAGAACTATGGCCGTGTCGTTGGAATTTGCCGTCACTACATCCAGGTCGTCGTCGCCGTCAATGTCCCCCACGTCCAGGCCTATTGGAGTGGCGGAGATCGTATATTCCGTGGCGTTGGTGAAATTGCCGGTACCATCGTTCTTCTGCACCGATATGGCGTCATCTATAATGAATCCGTCACCATGGCTCAGTACTATGTCGAGATCACCATCACCGTCCATGTCACCCAGCTTGATCGTATCCACCCGATCGTCCATGTCCCGCTTGTACTCAACCATGTTCCCGAAACCGCCGGTGCCATCATTGAGCAGAACAAAGGTGTTGTGGGGATTGACGTCGCTGCCAACGCTGGCTATGTCCGGCAGGCCGTCGCCGGTGAGGTCGCCCACGTCGAAGCACTGAGACCGCGGGAAGGCGAAATCCTCCTTATCGCGGAAATCTCCCGAGCCGTCGTTCGTCATCACCGTGATAGAGTAATCGATGTTAGCGCAAAGAACGTCGAGATCGGTATCGTTGTCCACGTCCGACAGGAATACGGCCGTGGGACGGTGGCCGACGTCATACCAGCTCGTACCGGCGTCCACACGAAGGGCCCCTGCATCGCTTGACATAAGTGCGAGCAAACCCGTGAAGCTTGTCAATAACATGCTCAGAACTATCGCATTTCCCATGGTCTTTCTTGTTAACCCATTCATTTTCTCACCTTGGATCGTGTAAACATTTGAACCGGATATATCCGGATTGGGTTATTTAGTCTACTATCGGTTTTGCACAGAGGCAGCCGCTGACGGCGCCAGATGTCACCCACATGTCGAAGTGGATTTTATATAGACATCTCGACAAATGGCCATCTATGAACGAAGATATAGTATCGACACCTATGAAAAATGTTTATTTGCCATCGTAAGTATCCGTTTCTTCTGAT
>CAYRFL010000075.1:0-19748 GCA_964423515.1 uncultured archaeon | reverse complement strand
AGGAGACGTGGGATATGGGGTGTGCTGTGAGGGGGTTGAGGGGGTGGGATTAGATGCCGTTATTGTCGAGGGATTAGAAGTCGACATTGGCGAGGGAGGGGAAGGTGATAGTAACCGGGAAGGAGTGGAAGATGAGAGGGTAGGGAATGAGGACGATCAGGTTCATCAACGAACGACAGGTGTTGAGGAAGCGTTCGGAATCGGGGATGGAAAGGAGCAACTTCCGGAAGGGGGGAACGGGGACAATGACGATGGGAAACCGAAGGAGAGACCACCGATATCGATGACCATCAGGGTTCTGAAGGATACCGGAGAGTTCATGTCGGTGGATGGCAACACTTACAATCTGAAGAAGGACGAGGTGGTCTCCTTTCCGTTCCATGTGGCCAATGTTCTCGTGGCGGCGGAAAAGGCCGAAAGGATCGAGTAGGGACGATCGTACCTGTAATTTGGTACCACCCATTGTTCACCGAAAAACAGACTTCAGGATGATAGATTCCTAGATCTTCGCATTTCAGAAGAAATACGGCGGCATGGTGGTAACCGGGGATCCGTATTTCGAGGGTCTCGAAGATGTGATCTATCTGGGTGTGTGAGGGGGTTCCGTTTGGTGAGAGCGGGCCTGGTAATAATTCAGATGAGATAAGCAATGTTATCTGAGAGTCAATCTGAGAGTCAATCTGAGAGTCAATCTGAGAGTCAATATAATTGTTAGAAAGAAGCATCCCTCCGGAAGGAAATTTACATACGACACATGTGCAGACACCGATATCTGTTCAGCAGTTATACCCATTTTCGTTTGCACGTTCATAATCTTTTTTGGTATCATAACACTACCATTATTGACCCATAAGAAATACCGAGTCTCAGGGATAATTACGATTTCCATCGATCTCCTCATTTTCGTGCTAGCGGTGTTGTAGTTTATTCTCCTTATCTGATAGAAAGTAGGATTAACATAAAAAAGGAAAGAACATATTGTGTATCCCGTGTTTGACATTATCCTTGGCGATTTTTCACCTGGTAGGCCATACCCCGGGATTGATGCAAAGGTAAACCTGAACATTGGGGACGACACACTCATTGAGGAACGGGAGTTTTCCATATTCCGGACAGGTATGGAAAATTACATTCGAACCATATCAACCGCTTTTATGAATTCTAATCACACCATAAATGATAAATAATCCGCTTTATCTATATTCACTACGAGGTGATTCTTATGAGCGAACCAATAGTGTATTACTGCACCGAATGCGGGGACAAGACAGAGAAGGATGAGGCCAACGACACCCCCCTCTTCTGCTGTGAACGACCGATGAAAAGATGGGCCCTGGAAGCATGCACGAAGGCCAGCGCCGATCCGGAACATGCCAGATTCAGCGATGACGACGAGCCCTGCGACGACGGTCGGGGCGCGTGATGGGATAACGCATTATACCTTCGTATCAACTTGCTCTTTTCTGCCATCGACATTCGCGGATCCATCATACATTGGATTCTCTTCAGTATCAACATCCTTGTATCGTTCCTGGAATACATCGTCCTCGGCATCTGTATCCTGTGCATCCGTTCCCTTTTTTTTCCTGAATACCACGAAGAAGAGTATCAACAATACAATCACGATAAGGGCAAGGATACCAAGAATGATGGTAACTACGGTACTCATACCGAGACTCCCCGAATCCTCATTATCCTTATCAGAAGGTGCATCATAGGATACGGGTGCGTTGGAAACTGGGACGGTGAACTCGATCTCGTGGTGGTTTCCGGCATCGTCCTCCACCCTGAGGACCACGGTGTATGCCCCCTTCTCTATAAAGGTGAAGGTGGTCGTCCTGCCCTCGTGGACGTGCAGGACCTCGGAACCACTCAGGATAGTCCAGGTCCAGTTCACGATACCGACGTTATCGATGCTGTCCATCGCTTTGAACACGACCTTCTTACCCACCTTTGTGTCCTCGATATCTACCTCGTAGATGGCTCCGTCCGATATGGAAACACCGTTCACAGTAGCGGTACTCGTGCTGTCCGTGTTGCCGTTGATAATGACCTTCATCCAGTCCGTGGCGCTGTTTCCGGCATGGTCGGTGACAGTGAGGGTCACGTTGTAAACGCCGGGAATCTCGAAGGTAAAGTTGGCATCTACCTCTCCTGTGAGCGATACCTTCTTTCCGTCGTACAAGAATGTCCATAGATAGGACCTGATCCCCACGTTGTCGGCACTACCGGAACCGTCGAAGAACACCTGTGCATCGGCATTCTCCGAGATCTCCATCCCGGCATCGGCCACGGGAACGGTAGTATCCGCAACGGTGATGGTCAGGTTCGTCTCGTTGTAGTTTCCGGCCGCGTCGGTGATCTTCAGGAACACGGTGAACATACCGGCGTCAGGGAAGGTGAAATTCACTTCCATGCCGTACTTCACATCATCTCCAAAGGTCCAGGTGTAGTTCACTATGCCGACGTTGTCGCTGCTGTCCGAGCCGTTGAAGGTCACCATGCCCCCCTGTTCCACCGTAGAGTCGTCAGCCTCCGGCACGCCTATAGGTGCAGTGATGTCGTTCACTGTCACGGTGATGTTCGCCCTTCCCCATTTGCCCTGTGCGTCGGTGACGTTGAGCCAGACGAGATAGGTCCCTGCGATATCGAAGGTGAACTGCGCAAGTTCGCCGAAAAGCGTCTGCTCCACGCCGTCGTAGGTGAAGGTCCATGTGTAGTTCATAATGCCGATGGTGTCAAAGCACAGGGTGCCATTGAAGGTCACGTTCTCGCGCTGGTCAATGGTGATGGTGTGAGGGGCAGGATCGATGTTTATATCATGTATCACAATTATCGGATTCAGCAGCAATTCATCGATATTCATCTCTTCGTATGTATCGATTTTATTTCCCGTTGCGTCCTCCGCTATGAAGTAATAGACCAGGGTAGTGGCATCCTCCGGTATGAGTATTGTCAGGTTGTAGTAGATACCCACGAGATCGGTGAACTCGGCGGTGACCCACCCCTTTCCGCTCTCGTTGTATACTACGTAGGCTCGAAGGCCCCTGCTGTAGATGTTGTCGGTGAACATGGCGGACATGGTGAAGGGCTCGCCGGCCACCGGCTCGCCCATCGTGGCATCTCCGAGGAACACCGGCGGATCATTGTCCGTCACCGCCTTCGGGGTTCTGACCTCCTTGTGCCAGTTACCCGAAGTATCGAAGATGTCGAATCCGTAATAGAGGGTAACTGCATCGCTGGCCACGGTAATTTGCCTCTGATAGTCCCACCAGACACCCGCGAGCTTATCCAAAAAAACCACTGTGTATAGCACATTATCGTAGGAATAGTTGAGGCACACATAATCGACATCGATGTTATCGGCTACGGATACGTTGAAGAGGAACGCATCCCCGGTCGTGGGTGTTCCGGTGGTGTTATCATCGCTCAAGAACCATGGAATGTCGTCATCCCAGATGTTTGTCTCGTTGTTCATGGCATCCAGATTGCCCGAGGTGTCGTTCGCGAATATCGTGTAGGTCAGATCATCGATGCTCATGAAGTCCAGGGTGATGCAGCCTTCCCAGTTATTACCTACCGGCGAGAGGTTCATCCTTCCGCTCAGGCCGCCGTGTGCCCAGACTACGTACACATCGCTCACCGCAATGTTATCGTCGGCTTCCACAACGAACTGGTACACGTTTCCGGTGTACCCCGTCATCTCGCTGCCGTCGTAGAGTATCCGGGGCGGATCGTTATCGGTCACACGGATGGTTTGGATGGATCCGAGGAGGTAATTGCCCGATGTGTCATTGATAGTGATGCGGTATGTAAGATCGTCAAGGCTGTGGTCGAGCAGTATGGTGCCGGTCCACGTGCCGTCGCCATCGTCGGTAAGCAATAAGTTACCGTCAAGGTTGCCATGCGTCCAGTTGACCCCCACCTCGTCAACGTCGATATTGTCCGATGCCCAGATGTCGAACGTGAATTCGTCACCGGTGGTACCTGCATTGGGACTGTCGTCCGAATCGAGGCACGGCAGATCGTTATCGGTGACGGTGACTGTCTGAACCGGGCCCTTCACGATGTTGTTAGAAGTATCGTTGAACCAGATGAAATATCGGAGGGCATCGAGGTTGTCATCGAGGTTTATTGTGCCGCTCCATGTGCCGTCCCCGTCGTCATCGAGCGACAGGTTGCCGTTAAGGCTACCGTGGGTCCAGTTCACGCACACCCGGTCCACTGCGATGTTATCGTATACGGCCAAGTCAAATCCATAGAGGTCCCCGGTGGTCCCGTCGTCCGGACTGTCGTCGCTATCGAGTACCGGATCCTCGTTATCCACCCTTGTACCGACAATAGCCATTCCATTCTGCTCCCCAAAGGAACATACTTCAATTTCTGATAGCGGGTCATCATGGGCTAGATTAGGAAAAGTACCTACGAGAATGAGTGTAACTATTACGCAGATCAATATTCGCATCCGGTCACCTCAAATCATTGATACGATATTATTGACACCATAACAGGTGCATGTAATTATGTTATACGTTTCGGAGTTAATAAAGGAATCCCCGTAAATATGTATCGTTTTAGGCAATGATACTTCCGCTTCCCTGAATCATCCTTCAAAACGTATACGGGAGGTCCGTATAGAAACCGTCGACGTAATTGTCTGTGTACCGCTTCATCTCCTCGAGATCGTTCGCGGGGTAGACCAGCGACAATTTTCCAATGAGTTCCAGCTCATAGGGTATGGTCGATTTGCCCACGTAGGTGTTGATGCTAACGGCGTAGATGTCCGTCCGGTTGATGTTGTCCAGGAATATGTCGTCGAAATAGTCCAGATCGTCATAATGTGTAAATATTATCCTATCGAACCCTATCGATTCGATGGCGTAGTAGGTCTCGAAATCCAGCACCAGGGGGATGGTGTTGTTCAAAAAGGTCGGATCGGTATCGTTTATCATGGTGCAGAACTCCAGCTCGCAACCTCCCTTGATGTCCCAGATCACGGTCACGTCGGGATGCTCGAGGATCCAGCGGGCGCACGTTTCACTTCCCTGACCCTTCGGCTCTGCTGCGCCGGAACAACGTGGGCCCTGGAATGAAATGGGCACGCGCCCTCGATACGCTCTGTGGGTGGACTCTATTTACCTTAATGAAATATTAACATTTATTTCCACCCAACCTTCTAAACATCGATGTGAAAAACAGACCTTATCGCCACGCCTATACCGAAGGAAAGTGCTGCTATACCAAGACTTATGGCGGCCATCTCCAGAAATCGTTTCCTGAAGGACAGCCCCCGTGCCACCGAGATGTAATACGAAAATATCGAGATCAGAACGACCGCCGTGATAACCGTTACCGGCAGCGAATGATACACGTTATCGAAGATGAAGTATGGAGCAATTAGGAAGAGCACCGTCATGAAGAACGCCACGGCGCTGTAGGCCGATGCCTTCACCGGGTGCTTGTAGCATTCCTCGGATTTGCATGCGAGGTATTCCGACGCGCTCATGGAAAGGGCGCCCGAGATCCCCGTAATGAGGCCGATGATCGCGATGAGCGAGGGATTCTTGAAGGCGAAGGAGAAACCGGCCAGCGCACCCGTCAGCTCCACCAGGGCGTCGTTGAGGCCCCGGACGATGGAACCGGTGTACTTCAAGCGGTCGTCGTCTATCATCTCCACGAGTTTCCGCTCGTGCCTCATCTCGTCGTGGACCACGGATTCGGATTCCGGAATGCCTTTAAGGAGGTTGGCATATGCCTCCTGGGCCTTCTTCTCGCCGTTCTCCATGAGCCGGATGCCGAAAGTGATGCCGAATATGCGGGAAATCAGGTAATATTTCCATATCCGGTATCTGCTTGGTCTCACGTCCACCCCGGTATATTTCTTCCAGATGTTGTAATGCCGGTGCTCGTCGTTCGCGACCTTGTTGAGAATGACCCTGTTGTACCGCCCCTTCATGGAAGCGGAGAGCTTTCTGTAGATGTAGAACTCGGTGATCTCGTTCTTCTGGGAGGCCAGAAGCACCTTTTTAGTCCTCTCATCCTGTCCTTTCATCCGATCCCTTCCTTTTTACCATCGGGGTCTGTCCCCCTCGTTCGGTAATCACTACTACTTCGCATTCTCTTCAAGGTCGCTGTGATATTGGAACACCCATAAAAGCCTTTGTGATTTTTCTTTCAGATCACCACGTGTTTTTCTTTTAATAGTTGCATATACAACTTTAAATAATCTTGCTGCATTAACGACCAACCATGACCGGAGTCCCGGAATTATCATCCGATGACCTCTGTTCCAGGTCCGTTGGCAGATGGATATGGGTGCTCCACAGGTATAACCGGGCCCACATCGAACGTTGCCTCAAGCCCCACGGCATCGGCTTCGGGCAGTTCCGGTATCTGCTGACAATTCACGACAACTACGGGCTCAACCAGGAAGAACTTTCCCATGTACTGGAGCTGGACAAGACCACCACCACCCGCTCGCTGGCGAGGCTCGAGGAAGGCGGCTTCATAAGGCGGGAGCCGGACCCTGGCGACAACCGTGCCCATCTGCTTCACCTGACGCAAAGGGGCCGGGCCGTGGTACCGCATGTAAGGCGCATACTGAAGAACAGCACGAAACGGCTCCTCGAAGGCTTCGATGATGATGAGACGGCGGTCCTGCTTTCCTTGCTCGGGAGGCTGTACCTGAACGCAAGGCCTCGCGAAGGTCCGGAGGTCGAGGGAAATGAGGGGGAATAGGGCCGTCTTGATCCGCTCACCCGGGAAGTCCCGGAGGATCGACCTTCTTCACGGGAACATACCCCGCACACTCCTGAAACTCACCGGCCCCATGGTGCTGGCCATGATGGCCATGGTCCTCTTCAACCTGGTGGATACCATCTACGTAGGCCGGTTAGGAAAGAAGGAGCTGGCGGCAATGGCCTTCACCTTTCCGGTTGTCTTCTTCTTTACCTCGATCACTGGAGGCCTGGGCATGGGTGCCACTTCCGTCATCGCGCGGACGCTGGGCAGCGGCGACGAGAGGAGGGCATCGAGACTTATATTCGATTCGCTGATCCTGTCCATGCTCGTGGCTGTCGTCTCGACCATGGCGGGCCTTGCCACCATCGGACCGCTGTTCAGGGTCATGAACGCCGGACCGGAGGACATGGTCCTCATTCGAGATTACATGGGCATATGGTACTTCGGCATCACGGCGGTGGTGATACCCATGGTGGGAAACGCCATAATCCGGTCCACGGGGGATACCAAGACCCCCATGAAGATAATGCTCTTCGCGGTGACTGTGAACGTCGTGCTGGACCCCCTGCTCATATTCGGCCTAGGGCCCTTCCCCCGAATGGGACTTGCCGGCGCTGCCCTGGCAACTGTCATCGCCCGGGTAACCACCATGTTCCTTGCCCTGTACGTACTCGTTCGCGTGAAGAAGCTGCTCAAGTGGGATCTCCCGTCCCCGGGCGAACTTCTCCGCTCGTGGAAGGACGTTCTGCACGTGGGGGCCCCGAATGCGGTGGTGAACGCCCTGACTCCCCTGTCCCAGGCTGCGGTGACCGCCATCGTGGCCGGCTACGGGGTGAACGCCAAGGCGGGTTTCGGCGCCGCCACCCGGCTCGAGGGGCTCGTCATCATGCCCATAATCGCGTTCTGCACGGTCCTCGTTCCCTTCATCGGACAGAATTACGGCTCCGGCAGGGTAGACCGGGTGAGGAAGGCCATCTCCATCGGGTTCAAGCTCCTGGTCGCATACGGACTTGTCATATACATCATCATATCTCTTAGTGCTTCGCTGACCGGCCCCCTCTTCAATCCAAGCCAGTCGGTGGTTCGAAATTATTCACTGTACCTCTGGCTTGGCGGGCTCGGCTGGGTAGGCCTGGGCATGTGTTACGTGGTGTTCAATTCCTTCAATGCAATGGGGCGTCCGCTTCCATCGGCGGTTATCACCCTCCTGAGGGTATTCGCACTAATCATTCCCCTGGCCTTGATGGGCAGCATGCTGATGGATCTTCGCGGCGTCTTCCTGGGTATTGCCGTGGCAAATGGACTGGCCGCCATCCTGGCGATATCGTGGATACGAAAGGCCGGGCTGGGGCCGGTCGGCAAATGGCGGGCTAAAAGCAATAGCAAGAGTTAAAAGTCCCTTTGAATATAGCAGGTAATGCATTCCAACATACCTGCGGAGTTCTTATAATGAAGGTCTCGTCGGTCTTACCAGCCATCCTGCTATCTTTTCTTATTCTATCAATTCATGCGCACCTTTTCCCAGTTCGGTATCATCGATCCGAATCTTCCGCTCCCATGATCACCGATGGGTGGGGTACAAATCCACCACATCAAAACTGCTCAACAAGGGCCTCGGACGTTGTCATCAACGAATTCCTGCCGGACCCGTCCACCGATTGGGACGGATCGGGAGACCTGGATTATTATGGGGACGAATGGATCGAACTGTACAATAAAGGCAATACGGAGGTGGACATCTCCGGATGGAGGCTGGACGACATCACATCTGGAGGGGCGCAATACTATTCCATACCGGGGAGCACCTCCATCGATCCGGGACATGTTCTCGTTTTCTTTGGCAGTGAAACGGACGTCGGATTGAACAACGGGGGCGATACGGTGAATCTCATGGATGAATATGGGAATCCTATCGATTCCTATTCCTATGTTCACTCCGGTAATGACATCTCCTATGCTCGCATACCCGACGGGGGCGACAGCTGGGAAGAGGTCGCACAACCGACGCCCGGAGATCTGAATTCCGGTGCGGAGACCGGCGGCACTATCGAGCTGGTCGTGGACGGTGCCTATCCCATCACCGCCATCGATTTGATAGACCGTGCGGAAGATTACGTATACGTCCTTCAGTACCTGGCCATCTCTTATCCTGGTCATCCGGATTATGCGCCGTCGAGACTGTACTCCGCTCTCATCGACGCACACGGCCGGGGAGTGAACGTAAAGGTACTTCTTGATGATACCCCGCTCGAAAATAGCGAAACGAAGGTCTATCTGGAGAACAACGGTCTCGATGTGAAGATGGACGGGAACGCCATCAAACTTCATTCTAAGCTCATAGTATCGGACCACCGCGTTCTCCTTGGAAGTACGAACTGGGGGTACAAGTCCACAACGGAGAATCACGAGACCAACCTGAAGATGGAATCCACTCCCGTGGGACTGTACTTCAAGAGCTATTTCGAGGACCTGTGGAGCGATCCGGCCCTCTATCCGGCCGGGGCTCCGGTGGATACGGGAGAGATTGCCACAGTGGTGTGCGATGAGTACTTCTCGAATGCGGGAGATATGATAGACAATGCGGAAAGCAGGATAGATCTGATCATGTATCACATCACCGAGGCCGCCCAGGCCAGGACCCTGGTGGACAAGCTTGTCGGGGCTTCCGGCAGAGGGGTTCGTGTGCGGGTCCTGATGGAACACTGCGATTATATCGACTACGTCGACGAGGATAACATTGCGGTCCGGGATGTCCTGTGCTCGCAGGGGGTGGCGGCCGTGCTGGACGACGATTCGATCAACACCCATGCCAAGGTATTGCTGTGCGACGATACGGTTCTGCTGGGGAGCACGAACTGGGCCTACGAGGCCTTCAACTATCAGCTCAACACCAATGTCCGGGTGGCCAACGGTACCATGGCCGGTATGGTCGGGGATTATTTCGACGGGCTCTGGGAACTCCACGGGACGACCACGGGCTCTCTCGAGATAACGGGAGGAACCGGCTCCGCCGGACTCGATTTCACCGTGGGTGATGAGGTTACGATGACTGTTATCGATGAGGATACGAACCTGAATATTTCTTACATCGAAGAATTGGATGTGACGGTTAGCTCCGAGCGTGATGCCGGTGGGATCACCGTGACCCTGGTGGAGACCGGCGAGGATACGGGGGTCTATTCGGGCATTTTCACGCTCTCGACCGCCAGCGACGAGACAGAGCACAGAATAGAGTGCAGGGAAGGGGATACCGTCACCACAGTCTATCACGATGCCTTCGATTCGAATGGAACTGGACACGATATAACGAGATCAGTGGTCATTGCGGGCATTTCGGGCGATATATCTCTCACGTCTCCCCCTGATGGAGAGTCGATGGATGCGACCTCGGTCTGGCTGAATTGGACGTACGAATATGATGGCCCGGAGTCCATAGAATTCGATCTCGTGGTGGATGACGGGGAGAATCCGACAAAGGTCGTCGCCAGCTCTCTTTCGACCGGCTCCCACCTTCTTCGGGACCTAGTGGACGGAGCGACCTATTACTGGAAGGTGATACCTCTGGCAGACGGAATCCCCCAGGGGTGGGAATCTGAAACGCGCAACTTCACTATCGGAATTCACGGGTTTGCCACCCCACTCGCCCCCGATGACGGAATGGTCGTCACGGGGTATTCGGTCCTGTTAGAGTGGGAGTGGACCTACGAGGGAAACGCCGCAATAACCTTCGACGTACACCTGAAAATGGACGATGGTGACTTTGCGGTCTTTCGTTCGGGACTGAAGGAAACGTCGGTACGCATATGGGACCTTGAGGACGGGGTATCGTATCGCTGGAAAGTGATCCCGTTATACAATGGAAACGAACTGGGGGACGTCTCGTTGGAATGGAGCTTCGAGGTGGAGTTTCCCGGCACGATAGAGCTGCGCGAGCCCGGTATCGGGGGCGTGGTGACCGGGTCGGGAACACATCTCGAATGGTCGCCCGGATACAACGGCAGCAGGTTGCCGACCTTCAACGTCTACCTGGGCACATCGGCCGCAGACGCGAAGCTGGCCGCTCGGGAGGTTACGGGGAACCGCTGTGCTGTGACGGGGCTTGCCGACGGTGCCGATTATGTATGGTGGGTAACCCCTGTCATCGAAGGAACGGAAAGAGAATGGAGGTCCGATGAGGGCAGCTTCATCGTTGAGTACGCCGGCAGCGTGGAGCTTCTCTCTCCGGCGAACGGCAGTACGGTGCGGGAACTACTGGTCGAGCTTCAATGGAAACTCCATTACGAGGGCGTGAGCGATATTGCGTTCTCGGTATATCTGGGCGGGGACGAGATGCCGAAAGAGGCGGTCATGACGTTGGGTACGGATAATGATGTGACCGTGAAGAACCTCGAGGACGGAAAGACGTATTACTGGTACGTGCAGCCCCACGCCGACCTGGAAAAGACCACATGGAGTTCGCCCGTATGGAGCTTCTCGGTGGACGTGGGCTCCGATGACCCTGGACCTGGTGACGACGATACCGGGAGGGATGACGACGACTCCGGCAAGGAGACCGGCGGTGCCGGCGTCAAGGTGATCCTGATCGTGGTCGGAGTGATCGTCGTGGTTCTCCTGTGTGTCGGGTTGGTCGGAGCCATTCTGATAGCAGGGAAAAGGAAACGGGAGGGTTCGGCCTCCGGTACCGCTTCCGATCCGCTCCGGGTCGATCCCGGATCCGCTCCGCTCTCCGAGCCGGCCAAAGGAGAGGTGGGACTGTCTGAGGTGCGGCAGAACAATCCCGATCCATTTCAACCACCCCGAGAAGCGGATGGCACTCCCCCACCGCCGGGAAAGGGGAAGGATTACGTTCCGCGGCCGCCTCACCGGAGCGAGGTGGCTCCCACACCCCATCCGGTCTGTGACGCAGCATCTACGTACCCGGAAGTGGAGGTTGTAGAACATCCTATTCATCCGGAGGGAAGGGGAGAGGATCCGCCGCTGCCGCCCTGGCCCCAGTAAGAATGATGGTGCCGTCCTGACGAAAGGGTTGTCATTCGCAATTCACAAAGTTGTGTGTATTTTATGCACATCCGCATCTTCGAGGTATCGTCTTGAATTGTGCAAATTACCTGCACATCTGCATTCGAGCTAATCAAAACGGTTTTCCACGACTTGGCTCAAAAGGTATTTTAATCACCACGCGAATATCAGTTCGGTGTCGTTGAATGTACGTCGAGATAGGGAACCATGAACTTCCGCCGGCGGAGAGCAAGGTGTGGCATTACCTTGACTTCGCCAAATTCATGTTCCTCGTTTCCGAGAAGAAGCTTCACTTCACCAGCGCACGCCAGCTCTCCGACGAGTTCGAGGGATCGCTTCCTAAAGCGGAGGTGGACGATCGGGATGAGAGGATACGGCGGATATGCGCGAACAGGAACGAGGAGAAACATGCCGAGATGCTGATCGGCAGGAACCGGGACCATTCAAAGCGTTTTCAGAAATACATGCACGTGAACTGCTGGCATCTCAACGAGGACGAATCCCTTGCAATGTGGAGCCTATATTCCATTCCCGAGCGCTGCCTGGCCATACAGTCCACCATCGGTCGGATGATAGAATGCTTCATAAGGGAAACGGATTATCACATCAGTCTCGGGAGGGTGGCTTACATCGATTTTTCAGAATGGGACGGCAGCCTCGATCTGCCCATAAAGAGATTCCTCCTGAAGAGGCGGAGCTTCGCCTTCGAAGACGAGGTACGCGCATTGACGCCCGGCTCCGGTTATCCACCGACAGAAGAGCACCTTCGCGGCAGGGGGATCGACGTGACCATAGACCTTGAAACGCTCCTGGAGAAGATATATGTCTCGCCCCAGTCGCCCAACTGGTTCCTGAGGCTCGTCCGATCCATAGTTGAGCTTTTCGGCCTGGACATAGATGTGCACCGCTCGGGGATACGGGACGAGGCGCTGTTCTAGTTGACTGACGATTTTGGGATTATGAAAACCAAGTAGTCTGGTGCAGTCGGTAGATGTGTTCTCTTCCGGTAAAAAGACCCGATAGCCGGGGGGTGGAAAAGGGGTGGTAAAGGCGAATGCGGGGCTTTTTAAAAATGGAAGATAAACCAGATAAGAAGCGGCCTGGGCCGCAAGGTCGGCATCTGCCGACCTAATGAGTTGGGAACTCTATGTAAAAGAATCCTTCCTGAAAGAAACCATGCAAAGCCCCCACCCAGACTTCTGCGCTGGCTCATACTGGGCCATTTGCTTCGCAAACAGCCCTGTATCTCCCGTAGTAATCCAGAAGGGATTCCGAGTATGTTCCTTTCATTACGCAGGATCCATACATGCACGAACTCCTTTTTTTCCTTCTTCTGCATCTTTCGCCGTTATATCTAATAATGAACAATGTCCTTGCCCGTATCGGTAAGATGTCAACGAGGATCAAGATAATCGTTGCGGTCAGTGTTATTATCATCCTGTCGCTGATATTCATCTCGGTATCCGAGAAGGACGATCCCAAGGATACCGGTCCGAAGTATCGAAAGGAGATAATATCCATATCGGTACTCCCGACCTTGGACGACCGGAACGAATCGAAGCCGGGACTCCTGTATCTGGAGCCGTTCAGGCTTGCCGATAACTTCTCACCGGAACGTATCAACATCACATTCTCGATGCCGGAGTTCGAGGCCTCCGTGATGGTGTACGAATACGTGTTCTCGGCGAGTGGAGGAGAGGACAACCATACCCTGCGCAGTTTAACCCTGGGTAACGGCAGTTCCGGCGAATTTGCCGGAAGGGACTTTTCATGCACTTCCCATGTCAATTACACATACGAGGCAGTGATCTCCATGACCGAGTTCAACGGCACCGTGATAACGGAGTCCTTTGGTGGTACTTTCTGCATCAATCTTGACCGGGGATCCAAATATGCCGTGATCCATCGTGAGCCGGAGAACTACAATTCGGCTACCCCCTTCGGGCTGGGTATTGCGAACCTGAGGATTGAGATCATAGCAGATTTTGTGGATGAAGCGGTATCGGATGGCAGCATATAGTATCGATCGACACCTATCAAGAACCGGACGGTCATTAAATGAAGAAGAAGAGATTGTTGATTCAAATACTCATCTACCTGTTCCTGATACCGACATTATTGCTCATCATTGGTTTCATGATCTTCGAAGAGAAAGTCCCCCGGGAAGTGGAAACCTCACCCTGGTCGATGGAGGGTGGAAATCCTCAACGGCCCGGCCTGAGCACGTATGATACAAAGGACAATCCCGGAGGTCTGAAATGGAAGTTCCAGAAAGGCAAGCAGAGTTACACATCGGGCGTCATCGCCGGAGACGGTACCATCTATACGGGCGCCCATGATTACGACACGGGAGAGAATTATCTCTATGCCCTGACGTACGAGGGAAAGATGGAATGGAAGGTAAATGTTGAAGGTGCACGTGAAATTGCACTTGGAGAAGACGGTACGATATATGTTTTGGATTATTACCTATATGCAATTAATCCCGATGCGACTATTAAATGGAAGCTGGAACCGGGTGAACATCGATGGCGGAGCTTTATGGTGCAGAGTGATAACATCTACTTAACGGCACATGACAACAGACTATATTCACTCGATTTGAATGGTGTTGAAAGATGGAGCGTATCTCTCGTTGCCGATGAACATGATTTAAGAAATGAATCTCCGTGCTCCCTGTGTGTGGACAATAATGGAAATATATATGTGAATGTGCGCAATATGGGAGATGATTATATCATTTCTCTACATTCAAATGGTTCTTTTAGATGGTATTATAAATTCGGAGTCTCGGTAGAGAGTAATCCCACGATAGGGCCTAATGGGAGGATATATGTTGTATCATATGATTGGATTGAGGATGATGGAGGAATCCTTTTTTCGTTGAATCAACAGGGAGAGGTGGAATGGACATGTGAAATCGATGGATGGGCAATTTCCTTTTCTCCCGTGCTCGGTCCGGATGGGACCATCTATATCGGTACGGTTGATGGGATTCTTTATTCTATCTCCCCCGAGGGAACTTTAAAATGGAAATACACTTGTGGTAATTCCATTGAAATGCCCTCCATCGGTTCCGACGGTACGATCTATTTCGGACTGGGTGAAGTATATCGAGATGATGATGATGGTGAGGGATCAATAGTGGCTCTTTCCAGCAATGGAAAACAAAAATGGAAAACACAGCTTGGGAAACTAGAACCGTACCAACCAGCCATAGGCACGAACGGATATCTGTACGTCGGAACGGGACGGGGTTTCTATGCCCTGGGGGACCAGACGTTCGATGAATTCCTGACACCAGGATTTGAATGTACGTCCATGATCATGATCGTTGGATTCATTATCGTATCATTGAAGAAACGAGGGAAAGGTGCTCGTTCCCGTTAATGTTTACTCCGAACGAATATCAAGACCCTAAAAAAAGTGAGTGATCTCATGGAAGGCATGGAATATTTCTACGAGCTGTACGAGGGGCTGCCCAGGGGCGGGCCCGGCGACAACGCATCGACGCGAAGAGCACTTTCCTTCATGACCGATCTTCCCCCCGAACCGAGGGTACTCGACATCGGCTGCGGACCCGGCATGCAGACCTTGGAGCTGGCACGTAACCTCCGCGGCACCATCACCGCCCTCGACAATCACCCGCCGTTCCTGGACACGCTCATGCGGAACGCCGCCGAGACCGGCCTGGACGATAGAATAACGCCGCTCAACCGCTCCATGCTGGAGATGGACTTCGAGGAGGGGACATTCGATCTGATATGGTCGGAAGGGGCGCTCTATTTCATGGGTTTCGGCAACGGGCTACGTGAATGCCATGGGCTGCTGAAAGAAGGCGGTTATATGGCGGTTACGGAGGCGGTCTATCTGAGACCCGAGCCTCCGCGGGAGGTAGTCGAGTTCTGGGAAGAAGAGTACCCGGACATCTCGGAGGTCCCCGCAAGGATCCGGCTCATTCGTGACATCGGCTATCGACTTCTGTCCCATTTCACCCTGCCTACATCCTCGTGGTTCACCCATTTCTACGATCCAATGGCCGAGAGGATCGCCGTTCTGCTGGAAAAGTACGAGGGGAACGAGATGGCGCGGGGACTGTTCGAGAAGGCGCTCGATGAGATCGAGGTCTACCGGGAGTATTCGGACTACCACGGCTACGAGTTCTTCGTGATGCGGAAGTGAATACAGTACGACGACGTGGACGAGAGTGGTGAGCGATGTCGAAAGGAGGAGCAGGACAGGCTCAGGGTGAAGGAATACTTGCAGGATCCATAAATAGCGGATACCAGGATCCGAAAATCGGTCCCTTTGTTCACAATGTAAATCCTATCCGATAGGGAGAATGAGATCGAAGCGAAGCCCCATATAACAAAGACTTTTTGTGAAATCCCTTTTTTATACTACGTAAAATGTGACCCGACGTTGTTCACCGATTTAATTACTATGCACTCCTCCCCCTTCGGATCTGCTATGCTCGGGGCTAACGCCCTTGCATAACACTCGGGTCTCGACTGCCGACAAAATAGTCATTCGTGTTCGGTCAAAATTCCTCGCTCACCGATAGGCGGTTTCGATTGGTTATATGCCCCAACTCTCGGAACTTCGGGAGCTCGTCGCACGTTATGCGAAATTAATGATTAAGAGGATTCAAACAGATGCCATATCGATACCGAAATACGTCGACATGAGAATCTACGGAGCAAGAAAAACGACCATTTCCTTATCGGATTGAATTTCGTACCAACGACCGAAAATACGAAACAACACCTATTATCGCAAGACTCATATAGTATTCATACCCATTAACATATGATATCTATGGGCGACTACATCAGCATCAACATCCCACCCGTACTCCGAAATGAAGCAGACCTCTATGTTCAAGGGGGTTATTTCACCGATCGATCGGAGTTCATCAGAGCCGCGATTCGTGAATATCTTGACAAGTTATCTACCAAACGGGTAGACATTGCCATTCAACTCTACAAAGAGGAAAAGGTATCTCTCGGAGGCGCGGCACAGATTGCATCTGCCTCGATAGATGAGATGAAGCATATACTGCGTAGCCGGGGAATCGAATTGAATCTCGGCCCTGAAGACGGGGCAGATGCGCGGGGAGAATACGAAGCCGCAAAGGGGATACTTTGAAGGTCGTACTCGATACTTCCGTAGTCTCGTTATTTTCCGAAATGGGAAAGATCCCGTTGCTGTTTGATATTTTGTCCGATCAGGAAATTACTTTAACACAACATGTCGTAGAAGAAATTATGAATGGACATTCCCGAGGCTATGATTACTACAAGGCCCTCGTACCACTAATTCAGCCGATGGAAGAAGGTAATGCTGGTTCTTCATCGATCCATATCATCTCAGTAAACAATGACCGAGTGGTAACATTTTCAGAGAAACATGGTCTTGGATATGGGGAGTCCTCTGTTATTCTTGCATGTATCGACGATCCAATCGATGCTTTTGGTGTTCTGGACGATGGTCGAGCTCGGAAGGTGGCTAAGGCAAATGTGATTCGTTTTACCGGCACCATCGGTCTGATAAAACGAGGTTACGAAATATGTAAAATACGGGATAAGTCCTTGCTCATGGATGTTCTCGGAGATATCAGCTCCACAAGATTTCATATCAAACCATGGCTTTTTCAATACGTGATGGATTCACAAAAGGATGAGAAATAGATAACGTTCTGCCGAAAACGGCCCTAAAGTAAAGAATCCTCTCAATCAACAACTACGCGCTCGGTGTCGGACTCCGCCCCCCTACGTTGCTTGGGGCCAGCGCCTACGTCTCACACGCCAGCTCCCGGCCCCGCACGACATCCCTTCGTGCTCCGCCCGGATCACCCCCCACCGACAGACGACCCTGACACGTGCCGCCACCTTCGAACGAATCGATCCGGGTTCTTTGCCCCGATACCTATTTTCGAGGTCACTTCTTTAGAGATACCACGGCCACGATTATAAGCACCAGCGCTGCCACGATGACGGCGATTATTATAGTTGTCGAGAGGCTATTATCCTCTACGAGCTCCTCCTCGGCGGCGAATACAGGTATGTCCTCGCCGTACGACCAGGTAATGACGATATCGTCCTTGGTAATGGTTATCTCGGTCCCATTCGGGATTTCCATTACTACATTCGTTCTGAAAAAGGCTAACCCGTCCACATCTGTAAGGAATGAATAATTTACGCCGTTCAGTGTAAAGGAAATATTGGCATCAACAACAGGCAGGCCATTATCATCGAGTACGGGACCAAAGGTATAGTTCACATCCTGGGAGATTATGATTGGGATTAGATAGATCGTCCCAATATTTTCATTCGAACCATTGATTGTCACGGTCATTTCCCTCTTATCATAACCCGGATAATCTACGGTCAAAATATAGTCACCGTTCAATAGGCCCGAGACTGAAAAATTCCCGTTCGTTGTGTTGTGTTCGATCGTATGATTGCCTGATATGGTTGTTGTCGAATCTGCAGGAACAACGGTTCCGTTTATCCAGTACAGGTGCATGGGTCCGGGCTTATTCTTCAATGTGAAGTTCTTCTCAACTAGACCAGTTCCGAAGACGACCTCCTCCGAATGATCGAAATAATCGTCTCCGGCGACATGTACCCACCATGTTCCAGAATTGATCCCCTCGATTAGGAAAGCACCCGTTGCATTGGCTGTCGCGGTCAGATTCGCATAGGTTCGTACCGTCTCGTTCGTAAGGTTACCCGTGATCGGGTCACGGACCTCTGTTTCATTGAATATGACAACCATGATGGTAGCTCCCGGAACGCTCCCGGTATCGTCCTTCACGTACCCCGTTAGCTCCCCCGTCTCATCCCCCGGCACCTCCGGTTCCCATGCCTCGAGTGTGAAATTCTTCTCGACCTCGTTGGCGATGGTCTTGAGCACGAATTTATATTTGTCCGAATCGACGTACCCGGATGCGTTCACGTAGGCGAAGTACGGCTCCTCCACGATGGGCAGCGTTTCCTCGTAGTCACCGTTGGCATCGGTGGTAGCATTGTAGTAGGTGGTGTTGTCTGTCTCGTTATCGTGGTATTTGATGATGACCTTCGCACCCGCTACCGGAGCGGTATCGTTCCCCTGGCCAGTGGTCACCCGGCCCGAAAGCGTTCCCTCATCGGGTACCGGCAGTATCACCTGGAACTCTGTGCCGTTCTCCACCACCGTCTCGTTCAGTTCCACGTCGGTGACGTTGAACACGTACCTGTAGGTGCCAGGCATGTCGAATACCTTGACGTAATAATATTCGACGCCCTGGGAGTAATTTCCGCCTTCAGGGCAGTTCATCTTGGGGTTGGATGAGTCGGTTATGCCGCGGCTGCCGTTGAGCCGTTCGAATCTCACGCGCACCTCTCCAGGATCGTCGTCGGCATCGGTGTAGAGCACTGTGAAATTGACGAGATCTCCCATCATTATCGTATCCGGAAGTACTGTGGTGTCGTTGAGAACGGGAAGAGAGTCCGCCCTGGTCCCGCCCGCGGCGTCGATGCGCTGGGCGGTCCCGGAAAGACCCGCTATGAATATGCTCGTAATGAGCAGGAATGCGAATCCCAGTGATATCTTTCGTCTGTATTCAGTGGCCATTTTATTTCCTCCGCTTACATTTTGTCATATCATTAATGTCGTTTTTTCGGCAGATTGCCAAGCTCGGACTCGAATCATTTACTCATTATTTATGTTTTATCGGTGATTTTCAAAAGTATGGATTTGGTGTTTTCTTATGGTGTATTTCATCGGGAGGCGTATCTTCCAATGGACGGTAATTAAGGATGCAAATCATCATGATATCCCAGTACAACGCTCAACCTTTCCCACCATCACACCTTTGAGCCTTTGAAGAGAAGGACCAGAAGGCTCAGGGCAACAACTGCCAGAAGGATGATCCCTATCACGAGCATGGCGAATGGCGCCTTCTTCTTCGCCGGAGTCCTCATTCCGGGGATCGCCCCGGGATA
>CAYRFL010000074.1:0-19766 GCA_964423515.1 uncultured archaeon | reverse complement strand
GCACTGGCTTGTAAAGAATTCATGTGTGGATTTTTAGTTTAGCATCAAGGCCTTTTAATATTCCCAATGAACTCAATTCATCAAGAGCCTCTCTGATTGCCTCTGTAGAATGAATAGCATTTCCGATAGCATACTCGTTCAACTTGTCGTATATGCTTTCAAGATCCATATCTCCTCGTATTAAAAGACTCAATTCCAGTAGCAGATCAAGGTCACCCCTGACTCGCGATTCATCGATATGATCCGTATTTCCTGCAATTGCAGTGAATACAGAGCTATTCTCTATATTGACATGTCCAAACTTTGAATAAACTATACCGAAAATTGAATTATTACCCTTGATCGTAACATCCCTCTCTGAGATGACATTGCCCCAGATTATCGTATTACCCCTTATTATTATCGATTTTCCGATCAGATCGCCAACTATTATCACGTTGCCTGTTTTGTGATCATCCATTTTTGCCTTTGGTTTATCAATTATTATTGTTCCTTTGCTCGTCACGCTCCCGTTGATCAATCCTTCTCCATGTTCGCAGCAACCATGCTCCAACTGTACGGAATCGCGGCCAAAAATGCTGCTGTTGACCAGGCTTCCATAACCAACCTTGATGGATCTGGCATAGATTCCTTCCCGACCTGGTGGATTGTAAACAGCTCCCTTTTCAATCATTACCTTCCAATTCAACTGGCGGATGGGATTCTTGAATGGAATAAGAGGAGTATCACAGTATTGATCGGCTTTGACAGTGGCTTGGGATAGATAATCGGTTTCTATCTTTTTCCCGACGAGGATGCTTTTTACTTTCTCGGTCATTGGACGTCTCCTCGAATTCACCGTTTAACTCGAATCAGTTAATATATCCTCCTCAATATCCCTTATCAGTCGGAGGGCATCTTCCATCTCTGCGGATTGAATGGATGATTCATTAACATTTGGATCCGTACTTGTGGATATTTCTTCTTTAATGATGTCTTCTTCGATCGAGCTCATCAAATGCATAGCTTTTTCTCGTTTTTCCTCTGAAGAGATATCATCCACATCTGATTTATTCCTTGAAGATGACGGCCTATTTTCCAGTTGGAAATTAATTACAGAGATAAGTGCGTTCTCAACCTGTTCAAACTTTTCAAGTGAGGAGAAAAAGTCGCCAGATTGAAAATCTTTTACAGCCAATTCGTATTCCATTTGAAATTCACGGATTTCGATTCCCTGGGAGATCGCTTTCTGGAATATTTTAAATAATCGTTCATTGTATTCCTTTGCTTTAACCTTGGCCCATTCAATATCATCGGATTCGTTTTTCTGAAATATATTTACAAGGCTGCCATCATCGATGCGTTCGGGCAGCATTTTCGTTTTTGTAGGCTCCCATTCTAAAGATTCTTCATTTACGAGGGGTAAATGATAATTGTTATTTATTCTGTCGCTATGTTCAGTGTCACTTGAAATTGGGGTAATCCTTGGTGGGCGGGGGGTAGGAAGTGATTGCACAACGTCCTGATCGTATTCCCCAGAAGCTGGAATGATCCTTGGTGGGGGTGGCTGTAAATGTGCATTTTCCTGTATGTCTGAGATACGTCCATATTTCGGTCTCCGCGGCAGATAATCCTGGGTGGATCCATATGAAAGGTATGGTGAAACGCGGGGAGAATACTGGCCATCTTTATAAAATGATAACAGCATTTCGAAAAATTCGTGGCTGTAATAACCTTGATTCGCGAGCTCTTCCATTTCATCAATATATATTTTAATGTTTGGTAGAATCGAGAATCGATCGATGTCTCCGATGTCAGATGAATTGACTAACCTCTGCCATAAATGGGGAGAAAAATTTTCCTTTGTCAAACTGAATTTCGTATGATCTGTTAGATGCTCAATATATGGGGTTTCTTCTGAGGGGGTTCCTCGCGGAGGATATTTGTTCATGATTGGTTGTATCACATATTCTTCCTTGTTGTATTCATCTTCAAAGCCGATGATCCAGAATGGATAAAGAAAGGTCATAGGTTCTCTTATCGGTACCTTTACTTTTAAATTTTCAATTCTTCGTTTTATACTTTCACGTTCTGTTAAAAAGTCCTCTATCGTCGTTAATACCGACATCTTACTCGAAAACAACTGTTTTTTTCGATTTTCATAATATAACTGTTGAAATTGATTCAAATCCATTGCGTCCTCGAGAAATGATTCCTTCAATCCACTCAGATATCCGAATTCATCTTTGATGGAATCGAGATTCTTCGTATGTGTGTGCCTGATATCTTTGACAAATTCTCTTATCAGCTCGGTCATGGATTCGTCGTAATCATTCTGTATGACCTCCGTTTCCTCCCCGATAGTACCTTCGGCTTTGTTCTTCAATTCGATAACCTTTTCATTAACCTTGGATAATGTTAATTTCGCCTTTGCCTTTGTAATTTCAAGATCGCGGATTAACTTCCGTAGATTGTCAATATTTTTAGCATTCTTATCCATTGCGGTAGCCATGTTGTTTATCGCTTCACCTACCTCTTTATGAGCTTGTGCAAAATCATTCATCGCATTTTTTATTCCACTTATTTCCCCGCGTAATTCTTCCGCTGCAGCAGAACCCGCATATCGCCCTATCTCATTCCAAGGGATATGAATGCCTTCTCCATTTGGCATATTTAACACCGTATAAATTATACTACATGCGTAACATTGCTTCCGCAGCCTGAAGTTCTGCTTCCAGCTTCTTGCTTTCTACTTCCATCTGGGTTACTATCTGGTTCAAGGGTAGAATATTTAGCATTTGATTTTTATATTCTCCCCTCTGTCTCGCGGCTTCTCTGTTTTCGTCTTTTACTTTTGACCTGACTGGTTCCTTGAGCTTCTCCCAGAGCGAATCCGAGGTGGTAGCGAATACTCTTGAATAATAATCCAAAGGTATGGCACTTGAAATAATTCCGTGTACTGGGCATTCATAACCGTTTTCTACAATATCTAATTGTGGTAACTCGTATATAGATGGCATATACCGGTCACCAAGATCATCTATCAGGGAGATGTTTATCTCCTCTTCGATCATCTTTCGGGCCTGAGCTTTCTTTTCCTCGGACAATAATTTTATCGGAGTGTTGAACTTGTCTTCAATGAATTTTTCCAGATTGTATTCGGAGTATCTTTTCATATTATCGTTCTTTTTATCGGCTAGGCACCGGGGGCACACGAATCTATGGATATTACATTCAAAAATTCGGTCCAGTTCCTCATATAACGTTCCAAGCAGCGATATGCTGTTCCCGCAATTGCCAATAAATTGGTTTATGGAATTTTCAATTCTGTTGATCCAGATATTTGCTTGCTCATGAACGTCCGAAGTGGAATATTTTGACTCGATTCCTTTGAGTTTTTCCACGGTCTCTTTCGCATCAGAGAATTTGAAATCAGGTCGTGCAATCGAGTAAGTTCCCTCATGTTCCTTGAAATGGTACAGCAGATCCTCCATGCATTCTGAAACATGGCTCCCAGGCTCATGAATGGATATGACCTGTCTATCTTCATATCTCTGTTTTAAAGCACCGTTTATGGTAGATAGGTTAGTAATAATTGGTTTTTCCAACATTTTCTTGTTCACATCGAGATTGAGTGCTTTATCCGGAGAACAGACTGCATCATTCAAGAATAGATTTCTAAATTCATTCACATTCTTATCGAGTTCCGCATATTGTCTTTCTATTGAATCAGTATTTAAATTAACCAAATTGAATTCCTGTATGCTTCCATTTCCCAATCCATCGAATATCATGGCCCCCGAAGAATAGGGTATCAGAAAGAAGGGTAGGTGTGTTTTGGATATGAATTTGATTTTCTTTTCCGGACACAGCTCTGCTATGTCATCTTTACATTTTACGATTCGATTTCTTGCGGCTTCAATATTTTTTTCACCTATTGCGATATCGTTTCGACCATTACTAATAAGATTATTTCCATCACGGATCATGTAGTTGCCTTTATCGATTAGGGCTTTTGCAAGATCACGTTTCTTCTTTGGGATGAAGAATAATATACATAGGAGAATGGGTATAACAATGATGACCCCGCCAGCGGATGCATTAAGATATATTAAAACGATGGATATTATCAAACAAATTAAAAAAATGGCACCGATTATGCCACCCACGATCATAAATATTGTCTTGGATTCTTCTAATGTTGTTCTACCAAGGACTTTTTTTTCTCCTCCTGCTACTTCCAATCGTTCTCCATCTTTAATTTTTACTTCTCCTTGACCAATCAATCTTTTAGCGGCATCTATATCTCTCTCGCTTTGTCGGATATGTTCCTTTAATTCATGTTTTTTTTGAAAATATTTACTTGTTGAGAGATGAAACGCTTTTGAAATGATTTCTGCCCCCTCTGACGAGACTTTAATTGGGTCATTTCCCTCGAATATGCCCGGACACGTAACACTCACAATATCCCTCGTGTGAATATCAATTTGAAAACTACTTTTCTGGATTCCGATTACCTGTTATATATGCTTTTCTAAAAAAGATGCCATTTGATAAATTTGGAGAATTGATTTCAATGACATGACTGTTGCTTTCTTGGTGGGATGCATCGTGGGTCTACAGAATCCAATTATACGGAATACCGTTGACCGTCACATGAACAAGTTCGGTCATTGTAGTTTAAAGTAAATCAAATCAATATAAGATCCTACACTATCTCATAATACTTATCATATCTTGAAAATGATGTCACTTGTTCATTCTTTTCATATCCCCTCCCCCGATCACCCCATCCTCCGTGACATACCCCGTCACGTACTCCGGCGGCGTCACGTCGAAGGCCGGATTCAGCGCCCGTGAGCCTTCCGGTGCGATCCTCCTTCCCTCGATGCTGGTCACCTCGTCTTCGTCCCTCATCTCGATGGGTATCTCCTCGCCCTTTCGGATGCTCGGATCGAACGTGCTTCTCGGAGCCGCCACGTAGAACGGGACACCGTTCTCCCTTGCCAACACCGCCTTCTCATACGTGCCTATCTTGTTGGCCACGTACCCTTCGGCCGTTATCCTGTCGGCACCGGTGATCACCAGGTCCACCTTGCCTCTTGCCATGTAATAACCCGCAGCATTGTCCGCGATTATCGAATGGGGAATACCCTCCATCAGGAGCTCCCATGCGGTCAGCCTCGAGCCCTGAAGCCAGGGCCTCGTCTCATCCACGAACACGTGTATCTTCTTGCCGGTACGATGAGCGAGCCGAATGGGTGCCAGGGCCGTTCCCCAGTCGCCTGTGGCAAGGGCACCGGCATTGCAGTGGGTCAGTACGTTGGCCCCGTCCTCGATTAGTGTCTCTCCGTAATCGCCTATCCTGCGGCATCGCTCGATAACGTCCTCGGCGTAACACTGTGCGAACTCCCGAATATCGCCGCCTTCGTCGTAAATGGATGTTGCCCTCTCGATGGCATGGAAAAGGTCCCTTGCGGTGGGCCGGGTATCTCTCAATATCTCTGCACAACTTCCCATCTCCCTGCCATCCACCCACGCCTGGCAGAGGGCCCATGCGGCAGCGATGCCGATGGCCGGGGCTCCGCGGACAACCATTCCCCTGATGGCTGTGGCATTTTCTTCTAGGTTTCGGGCCGTGAATACCTCCAAACAGGCCGGAAGCTTACGTTGGTCGATATAACACACGTTATTTCCAGTACCGTCATACCAGACCGATATAATATCCTTCTCCACACCGTCCATGATCACCTTCATGAAAACAACTCCTCACTTTCGGTACGGAAACGCCTGTCCGTCCATGCGAATATCCTGGGGGCCGCATATGATATTGAAATTCCCACCAGAAGGTGGATCAGATAGGTGAACCCGATATATATCTGCTGTCCGGGTCCCATCATTTTCATCAACTGGTATGCTCCCAGCGGTACGGATACTACGAGGAGACCGGATACGGCCCGTATGACATTTGCTCCCCTGCTCCTTTTAATCTGTTTATCCTCCATGCCCGCCACAGCGTCGCGCCCTCCCGATAACCATTTTCCCGCCCAGAATCCCAGTAGAAGTCCAGAGAGCTTCGCACAGTCCTTGGCATCCCTGATCGATCGGAAACATAACAGGAGAAAGCCCAGGGAAATGACCGAGATTATGATGATCTGCCAGTGTAATTTGATCCCCGTTCCGTTATGTTCTTGACGCCTGTCATATAGGATCAATGCAAGGATTGCCGCCGTGGCCAGGATGATACCCCCCAGAATATCTCGAATATAATGAAGGCCCAGATACACTCTCGAGGTCATTACGAGTACGGATATCAAGGCTCCCAGGACGATTATGGGCCGCGAGCGTCTGAGATAGTAAAGTAGGGCAAATGCCCCGACTATCGACGTTGTATGTCCGCTTGGAAAGGCATATCCCACCTCGGATAGCATCCGTAGTTCCTCCGAAGGACGCTGCATGGCGAAGAATTCCTTCAGCAGAATGATGGAAAGACCCAGAAAGATCATGAAGGTCATGGCCTTCGTCCATTTTCTATCGTCATCGAGCCAGAATACCAGGGTGAAGAACACGAACAGCATGATGGGTGAGAAAATAACGGTAACAGCGATAAAGAAGGAGTCCAGATAGACCGATGAGAATCCCTGAAGGAACTCGATTGGGTCGGTAGAGGCCAGCATCGACATCTTGATCGGACTGGAATCGGGGTTTTAGGATATATCTTTTTCCGCCGGTGAATTTCCCTGTTGGCGTTTCCTGGTGTCACAATTTTCGGTGTTTGATGGCCACTGTTCCTGTGCTGGTGATATGGCAGTTCTTATATAGCTGGATGACCTTACCGACCGTTATACTCAGCGAAGCATATTGGTGCTGATGGGAATGGAATACAAGGGCAGGTTGATCCTCAGAGATCTGATACTCATATCGCTGCTGGCAGGCCTTGGCATCGCCACCAAGCAGATCATAGCACCCATCGTTATGATAGTTTCTAGTCCCCTCTACATTCCCGCCGGGACACTGGCAGGTGGAATATACATGATGTGGCCCGTCCTGGCAAGGGGGATCGTCAGGAAACCCGGTGCTGGGCTTCTTTGCACCATCATCCAATCCCTAGTGGTATTTCTCTCTCCCATAGGCATGCTCGGGGCCTTGACCTTGCCGATCTACATCGCACCGGGTATCATGATAGAGCTCGTGTTCGTTGCGTCCCTGTTCAGAAGACCGAATCTGCTCGTGCTGACTCTGGCCGGCCTGGGAGCCAACGCTGCGGGTTCATTGATGGTGGCATACATGGTCTTGGAAATCAGGGACCACGTCCTCGTCCTTATATTGGCAGCATCCGCCGCCAGCGGTATCGTGGGAGGACTACTTGCATACAAGATCACACGGGAGGTTGAGCGGATTTTCCCTGCCTACGGTAATAGGAATGATCGGGTACATCTGGAGACCGGGACAAAACCGGTGAATGCGGATATAGTGCGACAAGATCAGTGAAAAGAGGAATGAACGATGAAAAAGATCGAAAGGATAACGACCGTATCGATGCTGGTCCTCCTCCTGGTGGCGGCAGTTCTCGTTGCCGGGTGCACGGAGGAGAAGGAGAAAGATAATGAAAACGGGATTGAATCGCTACTGCCGGAGGGCACGCCCGCCTACAGGACCATTACCCTTGCAGGTATCTTCGAGAAGAGTTCGATCCCCGTGGGTGAGATCGCAGGGATGGAGGACCTGATAATTCAGCTCAACGCCACCAGGAAGAACGAGACGAACCGATACGTCGGCGTGGACCTGTATGAATTCCTGGTGGAGATCGGTGTAAAATGGGGCGCGGGAAGGGTGATCGTCGAGGCGGGAGACGGATACTGTTATGAATTCGATTTTCATTCCCTTTATTACGGACCCGTAAAGCTCGATCAGGATGTGGTGCTTCTAGCCCTTGCCGAGAATGGTGAATGGCTGGAGGAGGATACGGTCGTGAAAATAGTGGCCCCGGCCTACGAGGGAAAGGCATGGGTAAAGGACGTGGTGAAGATCACCGTCGAGCCCTGGTCCGTGATCGTGAACGGCTCTGTCCTCACGGAACTGGAAGTCCCGGTGACGGATTTTCTCGACCCGAACGAGTATGCGTCCCATTCCTTCTCCACTACCGTTCCGGACAGGGGTACCGAGACCCACGTTGGCGTTGCATTATCGGATCTGGTGGTGAAGGCGGGCACGCCTATAGATACGTCCAATGCAACTGTACGGGTGTACGCCTCCGACGGATATTTCGTGGATTTCGAGTACGGCGACATCATCGATAATCCGGAGAGCACTGATCCCATCATCTTGGCCAGTAAAATAGACGAAGAGTTCCTACCCTTCGAATACGGAGCCCTGAGGCTGGTGGCTCCGGACGACCAGTACGAGAACGACGATACGAACTGGTTCAAGAACGTATGGATCAAATCGGTGGTAAGGGTGGAGATCCGAGAGTAATTTCAAAACAATTTCATCCAGGTGAACAAATCTTGCCAAAAAGCAGCAGGGAAGTTCCCATCATCTCCGTGGTGGGCCTAAAAAAGAGCGGTAAGACGACCAGCGTAGAACACCTTGTCCGGTCTCTTGCCGAAAGGGGTTACCGGGTGGGCACGATCAAATCCATGGTACATTCACACTTCACCATCGACGTGGAGGGAAAGGATACCTACCGGCACAAGGAAGCCGGAGCCGATTTCGTGATATCCCTTTCGCGCAACGAGACCGCCTATATCGAGAACAATCCGAAGAGACAGACAATCGATGAGGTATCGAGGCTGTTCCCGGAGGATACCGACGTCGTGGTGGCCGAGGGACTCTACGATACCGGGCCGGGCATCTATCAACTGGTGGCGCTGCGCAGCCGGGATGCGTACGGTTCCACCATGAAGGTACGCAATATCGGAGACAACGTCGTGGCCTTCACGGGTATATTCTCGGAGACCGAGGATGAGCTGGAGGGGATTCCCGTGGTGGATACCACCGATGAAGATGCACTAGAAGCATTCATGAAGATTATCATACCGAAAATAGATCTCGTCCCGAAACGTATCGATCATGGTAGTTGATCCGGGTTGAACTTGCATCCGAACGTGAGGATTACACTATGTACAGGCGACTAATACCGTTATCTGTGGCGGCATTGGTAATCACATTATCCCTGGGATATTTTTTTCTGATAAAAGAGGACGATACTAACGAGGGCGGCTTCTCCGGGAGGAACGACGAGCCGGGAGTGGTACATGTATTCTATCCGTACGGTTCCGAGAATGTGTCGGTCAACATCGATCCGGGTGGTGAGATCGTCATAGGTGAGATGCTGGGGAACTTCGAGGGGCCGAGATGCGAGGAGTACACGCTCTATCTGGAGGATGGGAACATAACGCCGGTCACCTCCACTACCGCCCTCTCGACCAGGGACGGCTCGCTGTACCGCGCCGGGGAACGGATCGGGGCTGTCGCTGCCTTTCCGGGAAATTTCGTACACACCATGGATGTGGCCCCTCTCGTTCTGGATTCGCTTGAGGTCGAAAGCTCCACCCCCCGTTTCACCTGTGCGATCGATCCGGCGTTCCATACGGAGCATGTTATCATGGTCATCATCGACGGGCTCGGTTTCTATGATTTCATCGAGAGATACCAAGGTCTCGCTGCCAACGTCACCTCCATCGGCAATATCACGGGAGCCCTCACCGCCGCACCTTCCATTACGAACGTGGCGGTGACAACCATCCTTACCGGCGTCCCGCCCTCGGTCCACGGAATTACGGAGAGAGCTCGGCATCGGCTTCGCTCCCCCGACATCATCAGCCTGACACGGGATGGTGGCCTCACCTCGGCGCTCATAGAGGGAAGCATCGGGTTCATCGACGTATCCATGATCAACACGGTGGACGACGACGGGGACGGCTATGTGGACGACGAGATCCGGGATGCGGCCCTCGATCGTATCGAAAACAACCTCACGGTCGTCCATTTTCACGGCGTGGACGATGCGGGACACACATACGGACCGGATTCGGATCAGTTCCTGCGGAGAGTCATGGAAGTTGATGGTTACGTCGGTGAGCTGATGGAAGCGACCGCGGCAAGATATGATGATTTCGCCTTCATAGTGGTATCCGACCACGGCATGCACGGAACAACAGATCCCGTATCCGGCGAGCGGAGCGGTGAGCACGGCACTTTCCATTACAGGGACATGGTCTCTCTGCTGGCCTGGGGTCATTTTAATAACGGTAAACATCGATAGGGAAGGCTCGAATAGTATGAAGATGAAATGGCAGCTCATCATCGTTCTTGCCGCACTCATCGTGCTGGTTTCCACCGTCACGGTTTACCTCGTCGTGTTCGACAGGGAAGTACCTACATCCACCGAGGGCTGGTGGTTCGAGATCGTGAACGGCACGGGTGAAAGCCGGGTATCTATCTCCGAATTCCGGGAACTTCCGAGCGTGGAGAGGAATATTTCCCTCAAAGGTACCGGCGAGGATGGGAAAGAGCACGCATATCGCGGAATATCCCTGTCTTACATCCTCGACAGGTGGGGAAACGATGACATATCCACTCTGAAGGTGGAGGCGGTGGATTTTTACTCATACAAGTTGAGTGCGGGAGACATTCGAAAATCCGATTCCTTGATGATCGCCGTGGAGAAGGACGGAGAACCGCTCGAGGGCAGGGAGAACGGAGGGATGGGGCCGGCAAGGCTCCTGCTCCCGCAGGAATTTGTGGGCGAATACAACGCACAGTACTGCGTCAAGTACGTCTACAGGATTGTTCTCGAATGATCATTTTCAGCATATCCTTATTAACGCACTTTCACATTGTCTCCCGTGTGCGATGGCAAATTGCATGAACCAGTGGAAAAAAGAATGGGGTGAAAAGGGTTGAATGCAGTATCGATGAAGGATCTGACCTACCGTTATCCCGGGACCGACATGGACGTGCTCAATGCACTGGATATGGATGTGGAGCACGGGTCTTTCATATCGCTGATCGGAAGGTCCGGTTCGGGAAAGACCACCCTCGTTCGCTGCATCTCCGGCCTCATTCCGCATGATCTGGGGGGAGCGTTGGATGGCAGTATAGCAATATACGGCAAGGATACCCGACGGATGACGCTGAAGGATCACATGAAGAGGGTCGGTATCGTTTTCCAGGATCCGCATCTTCAGCAGTTCTCCACGGGTCTCGCAGAGGAACTGGCCTTTCCCCTGGAGAACGTCGGGATGGAAAGGGACGAGATGGTGAAACGTATCAGGCTAACGGTAAAGGAGTTCGGGCTCGGTCATCTGACGGGTAGACGGATCAGCGAACTCTCGGGGGGCGAAAAACAGCTTCTGGCCGTGGCCACCGCCCTTATACGGAGACCGGACGTGATCATACTGGACGAGCCGACCAGTGAGCTGGATCCGGTCAATGTCGGGCGCTTGAAGTCAATACTGGAGAGATTGAAGGGAAGGTTGACCATCATCCTGGTCGAGCACCGGTTCGAACTTCTGGACATTGCCGACAGGATACTGGGTATAAGGGATGGGCGCATCGTTTCCGATCTTCCCCCGGACAAAGCTCTCACCGCCGCTAGCCTTTCGAGGGTGGGCCTCGAGGCCCCACCGGATGTTCTCGGCCGTGAAAGCCTTGGTCCCCTCTGGAGGCAGTTACGATCGGGGGGATGCCCATTCTGAAGGTGGAATCCCTGAGGTTCTCCTATCCCGGGGGCGGTTTCGAACTGGGACCCCTGTCATTTAGCCTTGAGAAGGTTGGCAGGGCGATACTCATCGGTCCCAACGGCTCGGGGAAATCGACCCTTTTAAAGCTGCTTGCCCGCATGCTCGAACCCGCGAACGGACAGATATATATCGGTGGCGAGGACGTAACGGAAATGACCATGGAGGATGCTGCGAATCGGATCTCCCTTGTGTTTCAGGACATCGACGGGATGCTGTTCGAGGGAAGCGTTCGAGATGAGATCGCTTTTGGTCCGGGGAGCCTTCTACGCAAGGAACAGGTTGAGGAACGGGTGGAAGGGATGCTGGAAAGAATGGACATAACCCATCTTGCCGACAAGCATCCGCTTCTTCTATCTCGAGGCGAGAAGCAGAGGGTGGCGGTGGCCTCCGTCCTGTCCATGGATCCAAGTGTGTTGCTACTTGACGAGCCCACCAAGGGATTGGATCACGCGTTGAAGAAAAAGCTCATCGAGACTTCCACCACTGGGGTGACGTCGCTGGTTTCCAGCAACGACCTTGAACTAGTCCCGATCTTCGATTGGGTGATCCTTATGGTTCGGGGGAAGATAGTCTATGAGGGCACGACCATGGAATTCCTGCGTGATCTCCGCGAGCTGCCCTACACCAGGAACCATCACCTTTTGAGACTTCTATCACTTGCCGTGGCCAAGGGATGGCAGCTGAAGGATGGTTTGGCTGCGGCCTTCGAGCAGCTAGCCTTCGGAGAATAGCCATCCATGGAATAGGGCGAACTTCAGTTCCGGTAGAATGGGCTATCGAGGTTGGCAGGATTCCCCTTATGACAAGAAACTTATATAATCCCGCTGTATTCGGCCATCCATGCTCATCGAGGCCGTGATCCTGGCTGCCGGAAGGTCCCGTAGGATGGAGGGCGGAACGGCGAAGGTGCTCATGCCATTCGGCCGAGGAACGGTTCTGAGCCGACTGTGCGGGACCATCGCTCAAAGCAGGGTCTACAGAGCGGTGATCGTCACGGGTTTTCAGCATGAGATAGTTACGGAGCATGTGGAAAGCGACATCTCGCCCCTGTTCCGGGATGGGGGGAAGGAGCTCGTCATAGCCAGGAACCCAAGGTACGAGGACGGTATGGCGGTATCCTTTCGCGTTGGCGCCGGCTTCCTGTCGTCCCCGGAAAATCCTATACTTCTCTTTCTGGGGGACCAGCCCCTGGTGACTGTCGCTACCATAGACCGGATAATCGGGACCTTCGAAGACCTTCATAAAGGGAGAAACGAGCCCCTGCTCATCCATCCCAGATATGACGGTAAAAAGGGACACCCGGTACTGTTCTCGGGTCGATTGCAGGACGAGATAATGCAACTGACCCGGGATGATCAGGTCCGCTACCTCACCTGGAAGCACCGTGAACGCGCATTCGTTCTCGACGTGGAGGACGAGGGCATAGGGCTCGATATCGATACCCCGGAGGATCTCAGACGTCTCCGGGAACGAGGATCATCATAACAGGCGGGCGCCCTCCCGGCATATCGACGTATCGTATACCTCGGCGCTCCCGGTCAATTTTTCATGCACACTATTGTATATATCGCTCCCGGGCCCTGCCTCCTCCGGGAATACGACGAAGATGGAATTTCCCAGCATGCACATGGACGCGCCGGGACTGACGCCCGTGTTGATATCTTCCATGAGCAGTGCCATCTCCACGGTAAGAAGACCGCATTTCCTTGCGAACTCCTGCGAGAATCTCGCCATCCTTGCGAGGGTAGGCTTCCGAAGGATCTCCCGGACGAGACTCTTTCCCGCAGTGTTTATTCTCTCCCTGTGATGAACATCGGGAAGGATATTCCTCGACCGAAGCCCCTCTCCCATAACGGCCAGAATGACCGGATTGGAAAGGGGAAAAGAATGAACGAACCCGTGCGGAGGTAGCCCCTCCCTTTCCCTAACGGTGAATCCCCCGGCGCACTGAGCGGGAATGTCTCCCAATCCGGTCCTCATGGTGACCTCCGCCTCATGCGCCAGGGCAACGCAGGTTTCCCGCTTCAGGGGTTCGTCCAGCAGCCCGTTGAGAGCGATTATCTGGGATAGGAGGCCGGCTCCGCTCATGCCGAATCCCTGGGACATGGGAAGATCGAAATGCGTATCGAGGAATATCCTCTTTCGGTCCGGTTTCCATGGGATCGATGAATTCTCATCCTCGATCAGGGTTTCGTAACGCCTCAGCATTCTTGTTGTGACCGGCATCTCATCTCTGGGCACGGGAATGCCGTCGACGAGAAGTCCTATAACATCCGTACCGAGAGGTACGAGGTCATCTCCCGGCAGCTCACAGATTTCCGGACAATGCAATGAAGGGCAGCATATTGAAGGTTCAATGGCGCCAGATCCCTTGGTCCGTACCTCTCGTTCAATCAAAGAGGATGCGAGATAGGCCCTCGTGGTCGTCCCGAGACAGACGTTGAAGCCGCTGCCCCGGCTGCCCCTCATTGAAGGATCCTCGGCTTCGTCCCGTATCTCGAAAAAACCTGTAACGTGTCCTGGGCAGAAGGCCGTCGCCTCTCTTGATGCGCCATCTTGCATGGGTTCGGGGACTATCATCCTTTCTCTTTCCTATTCCTGAAACTGAATAAATACTATCAATCGCCCAATGACGACAGTATGTCGTTGAATATCTCCCGGGCATTCAGGGATTTCTCTCCCTCAATAGAACGCACGTCACCCGAGCGGTGGATGATGTGCACCCTCCCCGTGTCACCCTTGACGTTCTCGAGATCGTTCGCAATGATCATGTCGATCTCAAGATCGGCCAGACGTTGTTTCGCAACGCCCACGAGTTCGTCCTCGGGAATGCCGCTCTCGAGCTTGAAGGCGACGATGTAGCTCTCCGGTGCCCTTTTCTTGATATGTTCGATCACCTTGGGTGTAGGTGTGAGGTCGAGATGAAGCTCTCCCTGTCTCGACGGGATCTTTCCCTTGGTCTTGTCCATGGTATAATCGGATATAGCCGCACAGTTGATAATGATGTCGAAGTGATAGGGGCTTGAGTAGTTTACGAGGCTGAGAAGACTGTCCACGGTCTCGAACCTTCTGGTCTTGACGAAGAACGGGGGTTCCACCTTTGCCCGTCCGTACCATAGTTCGACCTCCCCACCTCTCTCGAAGGCATTCACCGCAAGGGCGGTCCCCGTAAGGCCGCTGCTCCTGTTGGTTATCATCCTGATGTCGTCGATGGGTTCCGCGGTGGAGCCAGCAATGATCAGTATCCTCTTTCCGATCAGATCGTTTCGCCCGAAGGCCCGAAGGACATATTCCACCACCATGTCGACGCTGGCCATCTTGGCCTTTCTCTCGCTCATCACGGGATCGATGAGAACGACGCCCATGTCTTTGAGGCGCCTGATATTGTCTGTCACCGCCCTGTGGTCGTACATCGATCCGTGCATTGCCGGGAGTATCATGACGGGAATGCCGCTTCCCAGGGCCGTGGTGGCAAAGAGGGTCACCGGCGTATCGCAGATTCCATGAGCGATCTTGGAGAGGGTGTTGGCGGTGCAGGGTGCGATAAGATATATATCCACGCGATCCTCGTCCACACCACAATACCTCACGTGCTCCACGTCGCCGGTTATATCGACGATGGGTTCCTTTCCGGTGGCGAACTGGATCGCCTTCGGACCTATCATTTCCATGGCGCACTGTGACATTACCGGGATTATCTCGGCACCGTGACGGATGAGCTCGCGGGAGAATCTGATGCACTGGACCGCACCGATTGACCCGGTTATTCCAAGTACTATCCGCTTCCCCTCGAGCTTGCCGCTCTTCGTCATATATATTCCCTGGCTAGGATGCATGTAAAAGAATATTGCATACTCATTATTATTATTATCCGTAATAATATTGTCAATGGTGTAAACCTTGATGTGTCTGCGACACATCGAGTCCTTTCGAGTCCTGGTGCATCATAGATACACTTGGCTTTGCCCGTTTCACTACGGGGCATAATATGCCCCTGCACCCTCGGGGCGTTACCCTGCGGGTGCCGAGGCGTGACTCGGTAAATCGTTACTCGAAAGATTTCGAAAATAATTCGAAGTATGCAACTCGACAATGTGCACGGTATCGTCCGTAGGCATATCCGTAGGAAACAATTGTTTCCGAGGATGCAGTTGCATCTACTGATGCAACGGAACGGAGTGTGCACTTGCCGAGGACGCAGGTGTGACCGGAGGTTACACCGGAGCCTGACCGTACACTTGCGGGCAGGATCAGGGTTATCTGAGATGAACCAGAGTGCAACGGGCGCGTATAACCCGGATACCGCTTCATTCATATACCGGAATCTCCATATTCGTTCTCCCGGAGGTTAAAGGATGAAAGTAATGTCCGCACGTTCCGGGCAGAGGGATCAAAAGGTGAAGATTTGATTCAAAGCAACACAGAGAGAGTACATGGCAGCACCGATAACGGGGTACTAGAAGAACTCACGTCTACGATGAAAGAGGACATCTACGTTTCCGGGCAGGCCATTGCGGGAAGATTGGGCCTTACGCGGGCTGCCGTGTGGAAATCGGTCGAGAACCTGCGAAAGATCGGTTTTTCCATCGAATCGGTCCCGTCAAGGGGTTATCGTTTGGTATCCCTACCGGACCTTCTCGTCCCTCCCGTCGTACTTGCGGAATTGAAAACGGAGAGATTCGGCAGGACGATCGTTTACGAAAAAGAGGTACCCTCCACCAATGATGTGGCGATGTCCCGGGCATCCGTACTGCCCCATGGGGCTCTTGTGCTCGCGGAGGTACAATCGAGGGGGAAGGGGCGCCTGTCCCGTAGATGGGATTCTCCCTCCGGTGGGATTTACGCTTCGCTGCTCCTGAAACCTCCTCTCACCATCGGGGAAAGCGCATGTATAACGCTGGTCATGGGAGAGGCTATAGCCAGTGCCCTGGAGGACGTTGCCGGTGAACAGGCGCGAATCAAGTGGCCGAATGATATCTTCATGGACGGGAAAAAGGTATGCGGGATACTTACCCGCATCGACGGCAATATGGACTGTGTCAACTGGATAGTCATCGGCATTGGAATAAACGTCAACATCCCGAGGGATCATTTCGAGAAAAGGGGCCTTACAGAGGCCGGGTCTCTCAAGTCATCCACTGGCAGGGAAATCTCTCGAAGGAAAGTGCTATGCCGTGCTCTCGAATGCATGGAATCCAACTATTCGCGCTTCCTCGAGGGGGATCTGGCTGGCATACTTGATGGTGTCCGCCAGCGCGATGCTCTTTTTGGTAGGGAAATAACCCTGACCGGTCTGCGAACGGAAATGAACGGTGTTGGTCATGGAATAGATGATGCGGGTAGGCTGCTCTTTCTGAAGCCGGACGGATCCCTTGAGCACATTCTGTCTGGCGATGTCTCCATCAGAAAGTTATTTCAATGAAAAAATGCAATCATGGAGGCATTATTGCCGAGGGCGGTAACGAAATGCTCACATATAGGTTCATAAGATCATTTTCGCTGTTCTGTGCATTGCTTCTCATCGCGACCATGCTATCCGGCATAGCAGTGTCCCACCTTGGGAGCGATCAGTTAAAATTCCAAGAGGTCCCCCTTCCTTCCGTCGGTTGCGATCCGTATTCCTCTTCGATCTCGGTGCCTTCGGGAAGTGTTTTCGGTTACGAGGTGAAGGGGTATACCAACCCCTACAAGAGCGGAAGGTTCAATCCGGGAGATAGTAACAAGAATCGGATCGAGGACGTTCTGGAGGAGAGATTGGATGGTCTTGATCCGGGTGAGATGGTGGAATGCTATGTTCTCCTCTCGACCGACGATTCGCTCTTCGATTTCGATGCGCTGGAGAGAGCCGGTGCCGAGGTCGTGTTGATACACAGTTATATCGACCAGGTCCTCATCCGGGCCAGAGTGGAACAGCTTCAAAGGATAGCGCTACTGCCCGATGTGGCCGAGGTATGCGACAAACCAATAACGCGTACCCTTCTGAACTCATCCGTGAGCGCCCTGGGTATGAACGACGTCTATTCCACGGGATTTACGGGTGATGGGACCACCATCGCCGTTCTCGACACCGGTATCGATGGAGACCATGAATGCTTTCGAAACGGCAAGATAAGGGCCTTCGAGGATTTCACCTACGCTCACTGGCCGTACCATCAGACCACCCAGCCGTACGATGACGACGGGCACGGTACCCACTGTGCATCCATCGCTGCCGGAAATCCTCCGGCGGGGGGGTCGTCGGGAGGGCGCTACAGGGGCGTGGCCTACGAGGCGGACCTTCTCATATGCAGGGTCATGGGAGCCAGCGTCATGGGATATGTGGTGGCTGCAGTTGACTGGGTAGTTGCTCAGAGGAACACATACGGCGTCGAGGTCATGTCACTTTCCATAGGCACTGTCAACGACCAGGGTTACCCTAGCCATAGCGATTCCATGAACAGCGCCTGCAACGATGCCATTGGGTTCAATATCGTCGTATGCGCGGCAGCGGGGAACGACGGGGAGGAGGGTTGGGCCATGGGCTCTCCCGCGGATGCTCCCAACGTGCTTACCGTGGGTTCGTGCAATGACTGGGGACAGACCTCCTCGTTCTCCACCAGGGGCCCGGGCGAGGGGGGAGCCGTAAAGCCGGACGTCACCGCACCCGGCGAGGGAATTATCGCGGCAAGGGCCAGCGGGACGAACATGGGTGGCTCGGGGTGGACCAACGGAGTGGTGGATCCAACCAATTATATCGGAGCACAGGGCACCTCCATGTCCTGTCCCCATGTGGCCGGGATCGCAGCGGTCCTTCGTCAGGCGAACTCAGATACGACCACGGGAGATATAAGGAACGCCATGCGGGAAAGCGCCCCCCATTCGAACAATCCCGACAACAACAGGGGATGCGGAATGGTGGATGCAAAGGAAGCCCTCGACCTCATCGGCAATTCTCCCCGAATCACATCCATTCGTGCGAACGGCGAGAATGCTCTTGGGAACATCCCCGATGTATTTGAGGACCAGATCGTTGAGTTCTCCGCCACGGCCACCGACGACAAGGCCCTTCCCTCGGGCTCTTACAAATGGGATTTCGATACGCGGGTTGACAGCGACGGGGACGGCGACAAGCTGAACGACGTGGACGCCACGGGCTCATCGAGCTCGCACGTATATACGAAGCAGGGTTTGAAGACGGTCGTACTCACTGTGACCGATACGGACAATTTCAAGACCGTGGAATACTGTTATATACAGGTCAATAACGTGGCACCTTCCGGAGACATAGTTGCTCCTAATACCGTCTACGAGGCAGAGGAGGCCAGCTTTTCCGGTAGCATCACGGATTCGCAGTCCGACATGTCCTCCCTCGGTTGGTTCTGGGATTTCGACGGGAACGTCGACATGCCTTACGATGGTATCAACGTCTGGAGCGGCGACGGGGTTGCGGATAACGACCGTATGACCGAGGGGACCGGAGCAACTCCTTCCGGCACATATACTTACCTTGAAGGTGGTGGCAAGCGAATAGTCCTGGCGGTCTGGGACGATGACGAGGAAATGGTCGTCCTTGACGCGGATATCACGGTGAAGAACGTCAAACCCACCGCTGTTGGCAGACTCGGAGACAAGATGGAACCCGACGCACTCTATGAAGATGAACCGCTGGTGTTCGATGCCTCGGATTCCACCGACACGGAGAACGACCTCCCGTCCCTCAAGTACAAATGGGATTTCGGAGATACGGAGGATACTGATTGGAGCGACGAGCCCACGGTGGAGCACAGTTACTCCCAGATGGGCAATTACATAGTCATTCTCAAGGTCAAGGACGATGACGGCGACGGGGGAACGGATACCTTCGACATTACCATTCTGAACAAGCCTCCGGAAGCAATCATCGGCGATTTCCTGAGTTACTACGGAGAAGGCGACATCATCCTTCTTTCAGGGAGCAACTCAACCGATACGCCCGGGGACCTCGGTACGCTGGAATACTACTGGGACCTGGATTCCGGGACCGACCTTGAGGACGACGGGGATTCCGACAGCTGGTGGGAC
>CAYRFL010000073.1:0-20256 GCA_964423515.1 uncultured archaeon | reverse complement strand
GGGAGGACGAAGAGACAGGAACGGCCGACCTTGCGGACCTCCTGGCATCCCGCTCGGAAAGAAATGCCGACACTGACGGTTTCATAGTATCGGGAGAGTCCGCCTTCACGGCGCTTGCCGTAACACCGGCGGCCTGTTACTACTCGCAGAACGGTTCCAGAACCGTACCGCTCCTGGTCGATGTGGAGCAGCCCGACTCCGTTCTCGATCCCCTGTCTAGGTTCTATGACGCCTATCTGCCCGAAAGCGTTACGCTGGTCGGGAAGGTGGATGACCGCGGATACGGCGTGAACCGGAAGATCGACATTCGTTGTCCCGCAACTGCATCGCGGGAGATAGCAAAGATGTTCTGGAGTAGCTCCGACGGCGCTGTGCTCGTGCAGAAGGACGTAGCGGGATACGAGGAAGCCCTCTGGATGGGACCCCTGGCAAGCTACGTCAACATACCCATCATCGTGGCGGAGGAACTGGATTCGGACACGAGGGACGTTCTCAGGGACCTCGGCGTAAAGTACACCATCACCTGTGGTGATATTAAGGGCTACGGGGACGTGCTCGAAATAACCGACATGGAGAGCACACACGACCTGACCGTGTCCTACATGAGGGAGGGGCTTGGCATGGAGCCGAGGTACATCGTTCTGGCAAATCCACTGGACAGCGAGATGCCCCCGGCCCTCGAGAGCATTCACGAGGATTTCCAGGGTGAGGTGTTCCACGTGTCCTCCACCGGGGCCTACGCGGGCCTCGAGGAGATGTCAAAGGGCGTCGATTTCGAGATGGAGATACCTGACGAATACAGCAACTCCATCATGCGCCTGAGACTGTCCTACAAACCACACGAGCAGGACGAGGTGGACGGGGAGCGCATCTACGTGTTCGTGCTCTGGCACGACGAGAACGATCAGAAGGTGCAGAAATGCTACTTCGGAACCCCCGCCGGATACAAGGAGAACGACAAGGAGATAGTCGAGTTCGATGTACCCGTTCTCAACGCCACCGGTAAGTACACGATGCACGTGGAGGGACGCATGACCTACGAGGGCATTCCCATACCCCACGTAAGCGAGAAACCGGTCCAGTTCCAGCTATCGGTGAGCGTGGACAACCTGGCCTCCCCGATATATCCGCTCATGGAGAAGATATCCTCGCTGGCGCCCTATCTCGCGGCTCACAGGCAGGGGCTGGTCATGGCAAAGGCCAGCTACGCACTCCAGTATCCGGGATACTCCGGCTGCGAGGCCTGCGGGGAGCCCACCACCAACGAGGAATCCATCGAGAGCGCAAACAAACAGGCCGTTATGATACACAACCAGCTAAACGGGCTCCTGGCGCGATTGGGCGGGTTCGACGAGGCAAAGGTGAACAGCGACAAGGGCGAGCTGGTGGCCATGGCGGATCATTATTACGAGAACCCGGTGGACATCGGGATAGTGGCCGACACGAACATGATACCTCATTACTACCACGCGGGGGGCCACAGCTCCTCCGAGGGATTCGGTCAGGCCGGGGACATAATATACGCGAACATCGACATGGATGTGGCGGACCCGAAATTGGATTATGGCGAGGGAGTGGTCAGCGCCGAATACCCCGACATCGAGCTTCCCGTGGGACGAATATGCGGATGGGACGCCAAGGACGTCTCGTCCACCATTGCTAGGACCATATTCTACTACGATATTATCGACCGGGTGCTTCCATACTCGGCAGACCCCGACGGTGTGTGGAAGAACAACGCCTATGCTTTCCTGGGCTCCAAGATACCGGTGGAGACCATGTACGGAACGCTAATAGACCACGTGGTCAACCTCTACACTGAAGCGGGATTCACCGACGTGCGCCATACCACGGAGGAGGCGTCGGACATCAAGCTCACCAGCCAGTTCCAGGAGGGCAGCAACTATGTCATCGGAGGGGTGCACGGCAACTACTACTGGTACGTACCGGCGTGCCGGTGGGACTCCACCGCAGGCGGCAGCGCCTACGACGTCACCAATACGCGGGAGCTCGCCTTTGGCCCCGGTACCTTCTTTCTCGTCTCGTGCATCACCGGCAGGATAGACGGGCTCAATCCCAGGAACGCCCTTGCCATGACCTACATGCACTGCGGGCTTAACGCCTACGTGGGCGCCACCCGCTCCACGCTGGGATGGATCGACCCGGACCTCGATTTCGACATGAGGTTCCTGGAGCCCGAGGGAGCGGTGCTTCTGAGCGAGATGTTCCTCGAGGAGATGCTCAATGACCATACCACCGGCATAGCGCTCAGAAACGCCAAGAACCGGTACCTTCCAGAGGACATCTCGTCGGGCGCGATCAAGGCCGAATCATACATCATGTTCCAGCATTATGTGCTGCACGGCGATCCGGCGTTCAACCCCTACGAGCCGGCGAATGCGTGATGAGACAACTGACTGCCGCTTAAGCTATCCATCCTCCGGCTGCAGGGGAAGCTACTTGGTATCGGCCCCTACCTTCTCTTCCTGTTCCCCAACGGTTCCCGGAGGAAGGACGGGGGCGGTCATCTTTCCAGGCGCAATGGCCTTTGGAGATGAGAAGCCAACCTGCACAGGCGTCCCGCAGCCCATGCAGAACTTGTCGCTGTCCTTCATAACGTCCCCACAGGATTGGCAGTGCCGGAGGCCCTTCTGGACGGCTGGACCGCCATCCACGACCGGGCCAATATGCTCCACCTTAGGACCAAAGGATGTATCTTCAGGCCCCTCATCTTCCTCTTCCTCCTCGTCGTCATCATCATATTCCTCGTCATCCTCGTCCTCGTATTCCCGGTCGAGCTCGACCAGTTCATTGAAATCCTTGTTGGTGAACATTATGGCTCTTCGAAGACGGGTCCGCAGGGATACCTTCTCACGATCCCCGTACATCAGCCTTATCTTCTCCTTCTCGTAGGCAGCCTTCAATTGCTTCGATCCTCTGTAATCGATCTTCCCATGCTCTATGGCCAGCGATATCTGGTTGTGATACCACCGGTCCAGCTCCTCGATGGTCTCCGCCTTGTGAAGGCGCGAATCGAACCGCAGGTACCTCACCTTCTGGAATATGGCCCCGATCATGTACAGTAACACGAGACCTCCCACCAGCTGAAAGAAACTGAGTACGGTGGAAAGGGGTAGACTGTCATGGATGAGCCATCCTTTATCCGGATCGGCATCATCGGTATCGGAGTAATCGAAGAAGAAGAACACGCGGTCCTCCTTCAGCAGACCGTCATTGTCCGCATCCTCGTCGGCATTGTCGCCTATACCGTCGTTGTCGGTGTCCTTCGATTCGGCAGGATTCAGACGAAATTCATCCTTCTCATCGGGTATGCCGTCATCGTCATCATCGTCATCCCTGGTAAGGACGTTGCTGGGATCGAACCATGTGTGATGCGCAATGCTCAGCAGTTCGTCGGGTTTATCGTCGCCGTCCGTATCTATGGCGCCACTGGGATTCATTGGAAAGGCATCGAGAACGTCAGCGTAGCCATCGTTGTCGTCGTCAGAATCCACGCTGTCCGGTATGTGATCCTCGTCGAGGTCCGCAGGGAAAGAGCTGGCATTGTACGGATCGCTGCCCTGACTGAGTTCGAGGTCGTTGTTATATCCGTCGTTATCGATATCGGAATCGATGAAATCGAGAACGTCGTCCTCGTCCATATCCTCCGGGAACCTGCTTCCGTTGAACTGATCGGTCCCCGCTCGCATCTCGGTATCGTCAGAGTATCCATCGTTGTCGTCGTCCGGGTCGGAATTGTCCCCGATTCCGTCCCGGTCGCTGTCCAGCCATTCAGATGGGTTCAGGGGAAATGCGTCTAACGTATCGTTGAATCCATCGTTGTCGTCGTCCTGATCCTCCGTCAGCACACACGAGAGATTGAACCATTTCATAAGGGTAACGTTGAGCAGCTCATCCGGCATCCCGTCGTTGTCGTAATCGACAGCCCCCGACGGATTGCGCGGGAATCTGTCGAATCCGTCGGTGAAACCGTCGTTGTCGTCGTCCGAATCCGAGTTATCCCCTATGGAGTCGTTGTCCAGGTCGTCCCATTCAACCGGGTTCGTGGGAAAAGCATCCGTTTGGTCGGGATATCCGTCGCCGTCATCGTCCGTGTCCTCCACGAGCGTTGTGTTCCGGAGCCTCTCCGGAAGAAGTAGCCATACATCCTCTCTGTTTTTGAACCAATCGTGGATCGAGTCAGGATCCCCGTCGCCGTCACTATCCCTGGAAGCGGCCGGTACCAGCGGGAAGGCATCCTGGCCGTCCGCAACGCCGTCGTTGTCGTCGTCCGGGTCAACGTCGTCGGGGGAAAAATCGTAATCGTTATCCGGGGGGGTCTCGTTGACGTCGTCCATGGCGGAGCCGTAAGCCTGCTCCATGACGTCCGAATAACCGTCGTTGTCGTCATCGTCGTCGGTGGAATCAGGATCCAGATCTCCATCGACGTCCACCGGGGTCGAATCGGGGTCCATCGGATCGGAGAATTCCCGCATCTCCACCTTGTCGGTATATCCGTCATCGTCGTCATCGTCGTCACTATTATCCCCGATCCCGTCATCGTCGTTGTCGGACCACTCGGTGGGATCGCGCGGGAAGGCGTCGCCGTCACTGCCGCTCTCGTTGTCACCGTATCCGTCGCCGTCCGTATCCTTCCACTGGGTCGGTTCATCGGGGAAGGCATCCTCGTAATTGTTACCGTAGCCATCGCCGTCGGTATCGTTCCATTCCAGGGGATTGTCGGGAAAAATGTCCCCTATGGACACCTTGAAGGAGTCATAGTATCGTACCGTCACGTTGATCCCCGGGAAGTTATCGCCGAAACCGTCGCCGTCGCGGTCGCTCCACTGCGCCGGGTCGTTCGGGAATTGGTCGTCGAACATATCACCGAATAGATCGCCGTCCGAATCTACATATTCGAAGGGATTCCACGGTATTCCATCCATGTTATCTCCAAACCCATCATCATCGCTGTCCACCCATTCCAGCCTGTTTTCAGGAAAAACGTCCATCAGATCGGGGAAGCCGTCACCATCCGAATCTTCTATGAATAGCCCATTTCGGCCATTCCTCAATACGGATACACTATTACTGTTAAAGTTGGCAGTTACCGCGTCCAGGTCATTATCCCCATCGATATCCCCGAGATAGACCGAGCTGGGCGTTTGCCCGGCCCTGTAATCCGTTTTTGCACCGTAGACCCCATTACCATCGTTGAACAGAACATTTATGGTGTCATGACGGGGGCTCGCGGTCACGATATCAAGGTCCTCATCATTGTCCAGATCGCCAAGATGGACCGAAGATATCCAGGAACCCGCACCGTAGTTCGTCTTCGTCCCATAGACACCTCCACCGTTATTGAGAAGAACGGATACACTATCACCCAACCCATTGGCCGTCACTGCATCGAGGTCCCCATCAAAGTCAAGATCTCCGAGAAAGACCGACTTGGGATTACTTCCCACGGGATATTCGGTCATCCCACCGTACGTTCCGTTGCCATCGTTGAATAGAACGGATATGCTGTTGTTTCCACTGTTGGCAGTAACGATATCCTGGTCGGAATCTCCATCAACGTCTCCGAGATACAACGAGATAGGGGAATCACCAACGGGATAGTATTTTCTCGTGCCGAAGATCCCGTTACCGTTATTGAGAAGAACGGATACGTTATCCCCGACCATATTACCCGCAACGATGTCCAGATCGAGGTCCCCGTCGACGTCTCCTAGAATAACCGAATACGGCGATCCATTCACTGCATAATCCACCCTTCCGAACAGAATTCCATTCCCGTTATTGAACAGGATCGAAATATCTTTATCTATACTATTGGCAGCTATCACATCGATGTCATCATCCCCATCCAGGTCCCCGACATCAACTGAACGCGGTATCTCACCCACATCGTAATCTGATCTTGGCAGAAATCCTCCTTTACCGTTGTTGATTCGAACGGAAACCGACCGCCCATTGGTATTGGCGGTTACGATGTCAAGGTCACCATCATCGTTGAGGTCATCGAGCCGGACTGAACATGGAGAATCATCCATTGAATGCTCTATTATTGCTCCGTATGAACCATCACCATTGTTGATTAATACGGTAACACTGTCGACATAAGGATTCGCTGTCACTATATCCAGCCCTCCGGTCCCGTCAACATCGCCAAGGCACAGAGTCTCCATAACTTGGTCCATCTTGAAATCAACTCTCGCCCCGTAGAACCCGTTGCCATCGTTGAGATGAACCGTTACTTTTCCCGACACGGCGTTTACGATATCAAGGTCGGAATCTCCGTCTACATCCCCGAACTCAGCTGATAATGAAAAACTATCGACGTCGAATTCCATTCTCGATCCGAACGTCCCGGTCCCGTCGTTCGATAGAACCGCCACAGTGTGATTATATTTATTGGCAGTCATCATATCGAGGTCGGCATCTCCATCGATGTCTCCAAGACTCACCGTCATCGGATACTCTCCAACATAATACACCTCTTTCCCGCCGTATGTCCCATTGCCGTTGTTCATCAGCACGGAAGCGCGGTCATCAAAAAAACTGGCGGTCACGATATCCATGTGGCCGTCACCGTCAAGATCTCCAAGATGGATGGAGGAGGGACCACGTCCAGTGTTATAATCCCTTCTATTTCCATACTGTCCGTTTCCGTTGTTCAGTAGAACCGACACGGTATCATCACCCGTATTGGCGCTCACGATATCCAGGTCATCATCCCCATCCACATCTCCGGTATACACCGATAATGGCCAATCACCGACGGAATAGTCCGCTTTATTGTCGAATGATCCGCTGCCATCGTTCAACATCACGGAAACAGTGTCATCCATCACATTGGCGCATACAATGTCGACATCCCTATCTCCATCGAAATCACCCAGGTCGACCGACTTTGGAGAATTACCGACATCGTATTCCGCTGGCGCTCCGAAATTACCATTCCCGTTATTAAGCAGGATGGATATCGTGTCATCGATCATATTTGCAGTCACGATATCCGGCCCATCGACACCGTCAAAGTCACCAAGATGAACCGCCATCGGATAATTACCAACAGGGTAATCCAAAGAGTTGGCATCTATGTCCAGCTCTCTGCTCCCGCGTTGACCGGTCCCATCTTCCATCCCGACACACCGAACATGTATATTGTCAATATCAACCATTTGTCCGCTCTCGGTTCGGCCAATGGGACTTACTGCCGTGAGAAAAACGGAAAAACAGCCTAAAACCAACAGTAGCCAGATGCTATGTGCAATGGATCTTCTTGTTGTATCCTTCATGGTTACCACCATTTGTCATATCATTTTAAATGAAATAACAATACCAAGATTACATTAATAAATATAGCTTTGAAGAAATTAAATACAATAAATGCCTGGCTATGCCATCCTTTTCCCCGATCACAAGAGTCCCGCAGCCCATGCAGAATCTGTTGCCGTCCTTCACCTCGTCGCCTCTTGGGCCAGATTTATTGGATATCACGACGGTGGATTCGTGTATAGCCGAGCCTTTCTAGCTCGTCTTTACCGTCAGATGGGCAAACCCATCTTTACAAGTAAAAACCGACCCAATTGGGTTCGTTTTTTACCAGGAAGACGGGCCAGGTATCCCGTCTTCACATATCGTTTGACCTACAATCGCGGTTCAATAAGCGAATCGCGAAAATAGATTCCAAAATCCAGAAGAACCAATCGAGTGATAAAAAATGGACCCGGCGGGATTTGAACCCGCGGCCTCTGCCTTGCGAAGGCAGCGATCTTCCGGTCTGATCTACGGGCCCATTATGGGCGAGCCTGTAAGCATCCTGTGGCTTCGAGGCACCGGAACATCATACTCGTATTTTTACCTTTCAGTGGTCTATGACTCCCTTCGAACCATGCCCCTTGACCTCTCAAGAGCAATCTGCGCCTGGTTTTAAATCATCATAACGTATATAACCACCTCGTTCATTAACCGAATCGGAGGGATCAAATGGATATAGACCCCTGGTCAAGCGATACCTACGACGATTACCAGAAGCTCCTGGACGAGTTCGGCATCACGCCGTTCAGCCCTGCCGCCCTACCCGAGCCTCCCCGGCTTCTTCGCCGTGGCGTCGTCTTTGGTCAGCGCGGTTTCGAGCTCATCGATAGGGCCGTACGGGACGGAAAGGAATTCGCAATACTCACGGGGCTCGTACCCTCCGGAAAGATGCACGTGGGCCACAAGATGGTCATCGACCAGGTCATCTATTATCAGTCGCTCGGGGCCAAGGTCACCCTCACGGTGGCTGATATAGAGGGCTACGGCGCCAGGAGTATTCCCTTCGATGAAGCGAGGAAGGTCGCCATCGAGGAATATATTCTCAATTACCTGGCCCTGGGTCTGAGCTCCGAGGGCTGCGAGATATATTTCCAGTCGAAGCGCTCCGCCGTGAAGGACCTCGCATACGAGCTGGGCGCAAGGACCAACCTCTCGGAGATGACGGCCATATACGGCTTTGCGGGGGAGTCCAACATGTGCCACGTGTTCGCACCACTGGTGCAGGTCGGCGACATACTTCACCCGCAGCTCACCCAGTACCACGGTCCCGTGCCGGTGCTGGTCCCGGTGGGCGTGGATCAGGACCCCCATATACGCCTCACCCGTAAGCTGGCAGCGGCACAGAGGCTGGTGAACGTCAAGGAGACGAAGGACGGGCAGATCGGCATATTCGTCAAGACCGACGAAAACGTGCCGCTCATACTGGACCGATGCCACAAGGCGCTCTCGGGGGCCGGCTTCTCCATGCTGAAGAAGATAGTCCGATACAAGGCCCTCTATATCGAGGACGCCTCCACATGGGACCTGGCCCGCATCGACGAGCTTGTGATCCCCATCGAGAAGGAGATGGGGGGCTATGCTTTCTATCCGCCGGCAGCCACGTACCACCGCTTCATGACCGGCCTTACGGGTGGCAAGATGTCATCATCCGTTCCCGACAGCTCCATATTTCTCTCGGATACGCCCGAGGAAGGGCACCGCAAGGTGATCCGTGCAATAACCGGAGGACGCCAGAGCCTGGCCGAGCAGAAGGAGAAGGGCGGGCAACCGGACAGGTGCAGCGTTTATGAGCTGAACCTCTATCACCTTCTCGACGACGATGAGGAGCTTATGTCCATCAGGGAGAGATGCCTCGCGGGAGAGCTCATGTGCGGTCAGTGTAAAAAAGAAACGGCGGAGAGAATGAAACTGTTCCTGGCCGACCTCGCAGAAAGGAGGGAGGAATGCAGGTCCCAGCTGGGCGAGTACCTTCGAGAGGATTAGATTACTGCAGCTCTGCGTTTTCAGGATGCTCTATACATAACATAAAGTAGAGTGTATCGAAAGCGAACGAAACCATACTATTGCGAGCGAAGCGAGGGGCTGCGTCCGCTTCGCTCCGTGGTATCAAATAGATACCACTACGTCCTCGGGGACGTGACCCCGAGGATTGAGTAAGCCATACAGCCCCTCGCTAGAGTCCAACAAAATATAAACGAATACGAAGGGTCGGCAAGTGCCGACCCATGGGGCCGGGAAACCGGCCCCCACTAATTGATATAAGTTTCATCTTTATGGTTGCGGGCCTGCGTGCGCGTTCACCACCCCTTATCCCCATCCCCGCTATCAGGCCCGCGCTACCTGTGAGGGCAGGGTTATATTGGTTCTCGAAGTTCTCATTAGCGGAAATGCGAAAAGTCGTTTAGTTAACTCATACACCGCGATGATCGAACACGCGCTTCGATTTTCCCTCCGCCCTGGGGAGCTCCCTGTGATCGACGATGTTCACCTTTCCGCTCACCATCAATGAATCGCGTATATCGGATTCTATCCCGGCTGCCAGCGTTCCGTCCGCCGAGGGCTCTCCCTCCACAGCCCTTTCCACCACCACGGTCATGTGATCCCTGCCGTCCTCCTTTCTGTCCAGATGGATCTGGTACTCGCTGCCAACACCGTCCCTGGCCGACAGTATCTCGTCGATGTGGCTCGGGTAGACGTTGACGCCCCTGATGACGAACATGTCGTCGGAGCGCCCGATGATCCTCTCGTGCCGGGGCAGGGGCGAGCCGCACGGACAGCCGCCGGGTACCAGGCGCGTCAGGTCCTTCGACCGATAGCGGATGAGGGGGGCGGCCTCCTTCCGAAGGGTCGTATAGACCATCTCCCCTACCTCTCCGTCCGGAACAGGCTCCAGGGTCTCGGGGTCCAGAAGTTCCATGATGTAGTAGTCGGCCCAGTAATGGATGCCCGTATGATATCTGCAATCGAGACCGGTCCCGGGGCCGTAGAGCTCTGTCATGCCGGGTATGTCGAATATCTCGCGTACACCCAGGAGCTCTTTTATCCTGTTCCTCATGGCCTCGCTGGTACGCTCGCTGCCCATGATGACGGTATGCAGCCGGATATCATCCCGCATACCCCTGGCGCCCACCTCCTCGGCCAGCAGAAGGGCCATGGAGCCAGTGCAGCATATGACCGTGGTCCCGAGGTCCTGAAGGAAACGAAGCTGCATCTCGATGTTGCCGGGTCCGATGGGGATGGCCATGGCCCCGAAATGCTCGCATCCGAGCTGGAAGCCAGCTCCCGCGGTCCAAAGGCCGTAACCCACGCATATCTGCACCCTGTCCTCCTTGGTCAGGCCGGCCATCTCATAGACGCGGGCGAACATATTCTTCCAGTCGTCGATATCCCTGCGGGTATAGGCAAGGACCTTCCTGCGTCCGGTAGTACCGGAAGAAGCGTGTATGCGAACGATGTCCGCAATGGGGGCCGACAGCAGGGGGAAGGGATAGCCGTCCCGCAGATCATCGGCGGTCAGGAGGGGGAGCTTCCGTATGTCCCCGAGAGTGCGTATGTCCCCGGGCGTGATCCCGGCCTCGTCGAATCTTCGCCTGTAGAGCTCGCTGTTCTCGTAGACGTGTGAGACCGTCCATTTGAGCCCATCCAGCTGAATATTTTCCAGTTCCTCCCTCGTTGTGAATTCTGGCATGAAAGACCGGTTCATCTTGGCTGTCTCCAGTACTGTGATAATAATGACATGGAACCGAGTGGGTGAAACGAAGCTACCCTATAATTAAATGTACCCACCGCAATCATTTGAACTGGGGGCAAAGATGTGAACGGGAACGGGCTTCGGTATCTCCTACGCACCACTGCATTCTATCTTGAAACAGGTAACCGGGACGTCGGCAACCTGTCTTGTATGGAAGAAGAACATGTGGGGGATGGGAAACCTGTAATCTGCGGTATAGGCCACGCGGCCGCTTCTTGCCCGTACGAAACGGTGAATGAAATCGGCAGTATCCGTCATGTGAAGTGTATATATTACCCGGCTCAGCTCCATTGCCTTGGCCAGGAACGGCCGATCCGCACCCCTCATCTGGGCCCCGAAGGGGGGGTTCATCACACAGGTATCGTATGTCCTTCCGGGCCGGAAATCCGCAACGTCGGTCTGGAAAAGATCGATTACCTCCGGAGGGCCCGTATCGCATATGTTATCCCTCAGCTTCGCAAGGGCTTTCGGATCCACGTCGACACCGGTGACCCGGGCTGCGCCGAGCCAAGCGGAGCCCAGGGTGAAGACGCCGCTACCGCATCCGAGGTCCAGCACATCTGTTCCGGCAATATGTCCCTCCATGAATGCTCCGTAGAGTATCTCGGCCGCCATTCCGGCAGGGGTCTGGTACTGCTCGAGCTCCACGCGGGGCTTATCAAGGGGTGACACACCCTGGAGTACGATCTCGAGCTGTTTTTTCTTCGTGGTCTCATCTCCTTTCCGAAACGCCGGGAACGGTCTATTGAATAATAGGGACATAATTTATAGTTCACCTCTCATTGGAAACATTTGATAACATCCTCCGTACGTTCAACACGGGATAATATGACCGCTAATTCCTTGGATGACAACACGAACGTCACCAAGATTGACGCCACGGGTGATACCAATCTAACGCTCCATCGGTTTTCTACAATTAACTTTATATCACTTGATAGTAATTCTTTCACCTAATCGCCCATCTTTCAGAGGGAACTCACAGTGTAATTACCCAATAAAAAGTACTTTTTCGGGGATTGATATGTTAGATAACGCCAATGATAATACACCGGACTCGAGGGTAGAGCGTACCATGAACGTCCATCACCTGATAGTCCTCATAATATTCATCGGTGCGGCACTCATCACCATCGCCATGGTCTCCGACACCGCCGAGGCCGGGCTCAACGCCACAGCCGCGGATACCGCACCCGATCATATAGGTCCGAACAGCCCTCCCGTCTGCATGCTGGCCATCACAGCCAACAACAAAAGCCTGGGCAACGGCAACGAGATACACCGGATGGACGTGACCGTTCACAACGAGAGCTTTCTCGATTCCATTTCGAAGCTCGCACCGCTGGGAACCGGGGCCAGCTCGGGTATCGCAGTCTATCTCGAGAGTACTACCACCGTCGGATTCCAGGAGGACGAAGACTCCCTGGTAGGCATTCCGGGGACCTGGTACGGCGCGGGACCATACTGGAACGTGAGCATTGACTTTGCCGTATCCGTGCCGGTTGCCAACAACTCGCAAAATCCCCTGCTGTATGTCGTGGTCAGGACCTCCGGTAGCATATCGCATCTGGATTCCTTCTCGGTGATAATCAATGCCACCGGTATCAACTCGACCCACGGCGAAGGGCCCGGCAGCATAAACGCCTCCGACGCCGTGGTGGCGGACACGGTTCCCCCCGTGTTCACCTCCAAGGTCATCTCGCATCAGCCGCTCCCCTACGTATACTATGATAATGATGGGGACATCGTCTATTACGGCGACGACATGGAAGACGAACAATCGCTGGTGGTGACACTCACGGGGGTTGCGGACGGGCTCTCCGGGATTGCAAATGTGACCTTTCCAGCTGCCATGGGACACTCTGCTTCTGCGGATCCGGGGGCTCCCTACGCGTTCCGATACAATATAAGCTCCATTGATACGTCCGAGGGATTGTTTCTCATCAATATCTACGATAACGCGGGGAATTTCCTTCCGGTCAACCTGAGTTTTCAGAGGGATATCACACCACCCACCGCGAACGCCACCGCGATACTGGAGTACTCGGATTACCTGCATTACGACGGAAATGGCAACATACTGTATTACGGGAATGATATGATCACAAAGGAGGATTTTCACGTGAACATCACCGGCATACAGGACTCGGGATGCGGAATATACGGCCTTCTGTATCCACAAGATATCGGGGATATGCCGGCCCTCGTTATACGCCGCCAACCGTTCAATGCGAGCATATCCACATCGTCATCCGATACGTTCGAGGGGACGCTGACGGTGGAGTTGAGAGATCTCGTGAACAACAGTCTTATCCATACTATAGAAATCGTCAGGGACATCACGGCTCCGTCAGCCAATCTCAGCTTTTCCGAACAGAGCCCCTACATTCACTGCGAGGGGGATACATTATATTACAGCAAGCTCATGGAAACGGCGCAGTCGGTGATCATCGAAGCCGAAGACCCGGTGGATGGGGGAAGCGGAGTGTACGGTGCCCGGTACCCGGCCGTCTTCGGGATCGGGGCCGCATTGGTCGAGGGACCTGCCCTTGAGAAAGAATACCTCATCAACAACTCCAATACGGCAATGGGAAATTTTGACATAACGGTATTCGATTCGGTGTACAATTCGATCACTATCAGGTTCAAACTGGTCAGGGATACCACCGCTCCGACCGGGATGCTCGCGGTATCGGACCAGAGCGATCACATCCATTACGATCCAACGGAAGGGCGGCTGTATTACGGAAGCGGCGTGGGGCAATCCCGCCAATTCCTGGCAGGTGTAAAGATGGCGGAGGACGGGGGAAGCGGAATATACGGCGTCATTTTCCAGGGCATCGGCGGCCCCGATCGGAAGGTCGAGACCTTCCCGTACTCACTGGATTATGTCCTGTCCCCGGGTGACACCATCCCCGACAGCCTGAACATATCACTCGTCGATAACGTGGGAAATACGCTTCGATTCCAGCTTTCGATGGATGAGGATAGGGAGGCTCCGAAGAACGGTATTCTCACAGTGATGGAGAACTCCCCTTATCTTCACTGGGACATGGCAAAGGGAGCTCTATATTACTCTCCCGTTGTGGATCTATACCTGAATTTCACGGTGGAACTTTCCCTCTGGGAGGATGACGGCGCGGGTATTTCCCATGGTCGTTTTCCACCTATACCGGGCAACGAGGGATCCAACATCACGGGTTTCCTGAGGAAGGACTATCTGCTTCCGAAGACCCTCCATGGGGAGCAAGTGCTTACATTGACGGTGTACGACAGATGCGGAAACCATATCAACCGCTCCATAAGGATCGTGCCCGACGGCGATAAACCCGCATGCGCCTACTACGGCCTGTCAAACGCCTTTCCCGGCGCATACCTGGGCGAGCAGCCCTGGACCCTGTATACGTCCATCCTTGAGAAGGGGGATTCCTTCCGATTCATAATGGTCAACATCACTGATAACGCATCGGGGATACTATACGTCGATACACCCCCCATATACGATAATCCCGGCGGTCCCAAGCTCACCGAGGGGGGTTACTGGGAGGGGAAATACACCGTAAGCGTGAACGGGAAGCTCGAGGGCGTCTACACCTTCAAGGTAATGGACAATGTGAGCAACGTTCTCGAGATCGATCTCATCGTCGTAGCGGTGGACGCGATCGACGAGCCCTTGGTGAGCCACATCCCGGGGGCGAACGGCGAAGACGTGGATGAGAACGGGAACATATCGTTCTCCATTTCGGGTGTGGACAGCCCCATTGAAGCAAACCTGTTCTACAGAACTATGACCGGGGAGACATGGATATTTCTGGGATCCTACGTTCCCGGTGGAAATAACAATTTTAACATTTCCATCTTCACCGAAGAGGAGATGAAAAAGCCCGGTACGAAGAGAAGACTGGAGTTCCAGATCAGGGATAAACTGGGGAACAGTGCTACGAGCAGCCTTCTGCCCGTGGAGGTTCCCGGCCTGAAGGAAGGTGCCGGGGAGGATGAGGACAAGGGGTTCCTCGACGAGTACATCGTCCTGGTCGCTTTCATCGTCATACTTCTCATACTTTTCCTGTCCCTGTTCTTTATCGTGCTTCCATCCAGAGGCCCCGAGCCCAAGCCCGGTGAAACAGTCATTTCAGGTGGAGGCGGCAAGAAGGATCCGAAAGAACGGGAAACGGATGAGGGCGGCAGCGTAAAAAGGAGCAAGGTACGATCGGAGAAACTGGAAGGCCGTGGGAGGGAGACGGAGTGGGATGATGATGAGGACGACGAGAATGATATACCCGTTTACTACGAAATATACGAGGCGGAGAGAAAAGCAAGGTGCAGGCTGTGCCGGAGTACAATAGGACTTGGAATACCGGTATTCGAATGCGGATGCGGCAAGAAATATCACCTCGAGTGCATGGAGACCGTCACGGAGTGCCCCGCATGCGGATACCTCCCCCCCCATTCGGTTATCGAGGAGGAACTCGATCATTATGAGCACGGGGGCGAGGACGTGGAAGACGAATGGGAGGATGACGACGAGGAAGGGGACGAGGCGGAGGAGAACGAAGCTGACACGGAAGAAGAAGACCTTTTGGATGATGAGGAAGAGGACGAAGGGGGGATGGACGCCGAGGACGGGAAAGGAGATGGACACGACGAGCGGGCGAGAGTGTACGGCAGTGAGGACGAGGAGGAACTCGGTTTCGAATGTCCGGACTGCGGGGCTTCCCTCAGAGAGGAGGATAACGTATGTTCCACATGTGGTGCGGAGTTCGAGGAGGACGATGACGAGGAAGTAGATGAAGACAACTATGAAGGGGAGGACGATGACGAGGAAGTAGATGAAGACAACTATGGGGAGGAGGACGACGACGAGAAAGTAGATGTAGACAACTATGAGGAGGAGGGGGCGATAGAAAACGAAGGCGGGGGGGAAGGGGAATTCTTCGAACTGGTGGAAGCGGATGAGGAAGAGGAATTTTTCGAGATGGATGAAGGGGAATTCGAGCTGTACGAGGAATAGGGGGGCGAACCCCAAACCTGGCATCCGATACCTTCATCCATAGCCTTTAAGGATTTTTCGCTCATTTCCAAGATCGTATCCGTTCGAACACTGTTTGGCCGCACTCCGGCCAACGATCCGGGGTATGTACATGGATACGGTGCAATATCCACCAAGGAAGGGGAAGCTCAGACATATTTTTCCGGTCCGTTCTATTGACCGTTGCACGGCCGAGGATGTGAGGGGAGCTCCTACTTCCCATAGGTTTTAAGAAAACGCCCGAGCGATCTATCCCACGTCCTCTCCACCTCGTCGGGGAAAAGACAGGCCGGCAGTTCCTTACGCGACCAGTGATACCTGATGCATTCGCAGCATATCCCGTGGCGCGGGCACCCGGAATATGTACAGTTGCATCCCGCTTTATTCTGACTCTGTTTACACTCCATTCATCTATCCTCCCATCATTTTTCCCATCGTTCATCCCGTAATTACTAACATGACGTACGTACCGGGATCGTAGATATACTATCCCATGCATGGGCGTTTACCCTGTTCACCCGGGACCCCCATGGCCGAATCAAGCATTCACGCCCGTTCGTTATTCCGATTCTCCTTCACCGATATCCATGTTATCGGGAAGGGTTATGACGGCGCCGTCCAGTCTCCGGAGGATGAGCCTGGCGCTGATGGCCGCCCTCACCTCCTCGTCACCGCCGTCCAGTGCCTCGAATATATCGGGAACGGACATGTCGTTGAGCCTTTTTATCTTCCGCAGAAGGGTTCTCGCAGTCTCCCGGAGCTCTCTCCACGCTCTCTTGTCCTTTTTGACCCTTTCCCTGGTGTCGATGAACTCCCGCGATTCGAATGTCAATTCGTCAAAATCCCCTCCCCTTTCCTGCATGTTCTCTGCCAGCGACATGAATATCAGATAATCGCGGCACTTGTCCACGGTGAGCTCGTAGGGCTGCATGATGTTAACAAACATCTGGAGCTCCTCCCGTTCGAGCTCATTTCCCGTACCTTCCCCGGCCTTGTTTTCATCAATAGCGGATCTCTCCATATATCTCACCCGTTCTACGTATCATCGGCGATGCCGTTTTGAAATGTCGTCCGGAGCTCCGGCGAGCTCGCTCAATGCCTTCGCCTCCATGAAATGCAGGTCCGCCGGAACCACCAGGGAATGGGGAGGTCCTCCCATGTCCACGTGAAGCATCTCTTCCAGCCTGCCGCATCTGACCGCCACGTCCTCGGAGCCCGCCCTCGCCACCGAGCAGATGAGCAGATCGGGAGTAATGATACCCCTTCCCCGTTTCTTCTCCAGAAGCGTCAGGAGCTTCACTCCTTCGCGGGACGTCATCATGACGAGCTGCCCGTCCCCCACTCCCGCATTACTGCCCCTCATGCCGCATTCAATCATACCCTCTTCCGTCTCGGCGGAGCTGACTATGTCCAGTAGAATCAGCGTGTGAAGACCGACGTCCATATTGGATCCTATCACGTCGTACGGGCTCTCCGGAAAGAAATTCCTTCGGGGGAACACGAGGGTAGTGACCCTTCCGAACTTGTAATGGGAAAGGCCGAGCTCCGACGGTACCGCCGTCAGGACGGAGGGAGCGTGGAACAGTCTCGAAGGAATACCGCGGCGCAGCGCTTCCATGCGGAGCTCCACGTGAGTGGTGGCGCTCATGGCATCCCCGCCGGTCAGGAGGACGACGCGAATGGAGGCGGCCCTGGAAAGGATCTCCTCGGCGTTCTCCACTTCTTTCCGTCCCAGCAGCGTTATCCTCCGGGAGGTCATTTCCTCCAGTTCAGACAGAACCTGAGGCCCTGCATAGGACGTGTAGAACTCCGCGAAGATGACATCCGCTTCGACCATGGCCTCCCTGGCCCCAAGGGTCAGTCCACGACAGCCGTAGAGTCCTATACCAACGAAATCCAGTGAGCATTTACCCGTTTTCACTTGATGCCTCCAGTAACAGAACCCGACCCTTGGGTGAGATGGAGTGACATATATATATGTTGTCAATGATGCAAAGTAAGTTTGCAGCTTGACATTGTGCGCGGTATCGATGCCCGCAGGGGACCGAAGGGCCGATGCAGCTTTATCGATCATAGAATTATGACAATAGCCCGATACATACCTTCATTTTTAGGCATGATGTTGAATAAGTCAATTAATACGACCGGCACATGTCAATATTGACACCTGGACGCATCTATCGATGCCAATCATTTCGTTTCGGAATATGATTAATATGAAACATATGACCGAATACAACTGAATTATATTATCCCTCTAACCAAATGCTATTACAAATGTTTATATAAGATTAATCTAATCCGTGTTGGTTAGATGAATTTGGAATTTGAATTACGAGAGGTTATAGAATAAAAACGAGGTGAAATAGATGAAAGGTAGAAAGAACAAACTTGTGCTGTTGATGCTGGCAGCGGCCATGGTAATGAGCTCTTTTCCATTGATGGCCAGTGCCGTCGAGGAAGGGGCGCCAGTACCCGGCCGCGCGGGCGAGATCGTCATAAATAATCTTACGATCGTCACACCAATATTCAATGTGGTGAACGGCATGTACGCCAACGATTTCCACCGCGTGGAGATCAACTACACGTTGAGTCAGGCGATCGACAACGTGAACGTGACATTGAATGTCTCCCTACCGGGCGGCGGGTATCATCCCGAGAACGTCTCCCACGAGGGAAACCAGGGTGCGGGGGTCAACGCATCCCTTATGGAAGTGGACTTCACCGAGGCTGGCCTTTACACCATAAAGGCCACGGTGAACGGATCCAACGGAACGGGTATGACAAACGACACTGCGGAGCTCGCCAACGTGCACTTCGAGACCAATATCTGGTTCAATGTCGGGGTCATGGCCGAGGGTTCCGAGATTGGAGGCGTGTTCGGCAACGACCCCATGTCCCCCATTACCATCAACTGTACCCTCAACAACACCGGGAACAAGATGGTGACCCACACGAACCTGTCCCTGGAGATCAAGGACCACACGAGCCAGGAGATCGAGGGCCGTATCCGGTCCCCCTTCGGGGCCGACCCGTGGCGCGTATTCGACCAGATGATGAACCCGGGCTCCGGAATAGTGGACCCGATAATCTTCAACTGGTGGCCGTCACACGAGGGAACCTTCGATGTCAACGTCACTGCAACCAACGAGAGCAGCGGCAGTTCCAACTCAACCATTATATCGGTTGTCGTCCAGAACATAACTGACATCAATCTGGTAAGGATCGTGTCCGGTCAGCAGTACGATCACGGCGAGAACTTCAACGTCTCCGCCCAGCTGAACAACACCGGCAATGCCCCGGGCAAGGCCAACGTCACCCTCTCCATATACGAGAAGGACACGCCGGCCAACGTGGTCTGGGGACCCGAGACCCTTGAGTCCGACCCCGTACCCACCGAGGGCGGAGCCTCAACCGGAAGGTCGGGCACCGAGGTCATCTTCCTGATAGACCAGGAAACAGAAGCCCTGGCCATGGGAGAGTACAAGATCAAGGCGGAACTCGAGGGAACCGCGCAGACCGCGGAGCTGAACCTCACCATCAATCCCCCGGCGAACCAGCCCCCGTTACTGAGCGCGGACTCGATATCGCTGACGCCCGACGCGTACATCGAGGACGTTTACGAGGGCGAGGACATTACCTTCGCCATCGACTACACCGATGCCGACGAGGACATCGGCAACGTGAGCATCACCATCGATGACACCGCCTACGACATGGTCAACGCATCCGACAACTGGACCGGCATCGTGACCTTCACCTACACCCTTGAGGACGTGACAGTTGGAGAGCATACCTTGAGCTTCGTGGCCGAGGATGCCAACCATCTTGCGAGCCTTGAGATCGAGGCGGCCAACTTCACCGTCTTGGAGATCACCACCGGGTGGCTCAAGGGGACGGTCGTCGACGAGGACGGCAACGTGACCGGCGCAAAGATCGACATCTATCAGGCCGAGCTCAACGAGACCGGCGTGCCCACGGGTAACCGGACGAACGAGACCTTCGCCCTGTCTACGAACGGCACCTATACCAAGCTGCTTTCCTACAGCGCCTACAAGTACGTGGTCATGGTCAACGAGGCATGGCTCGCTGACAACAACTACACCGGTGCCGAGGTGGAAGGCGAGGCCGGAAACCTCGACAGCTTCCT
>CAYRFL010000072.1:0-20340 GCA_964423515.1 uncultured archaeon | reverse complement strand
AGTATGGTGGAATTAGGTCAACTTTGCATTTGGTCGGTGCAACACCCTGTATAAATAAAAAACACATCTCAATAACACGTTCGTAACATAACCTTGGCGGTGATGTGTTATGAGAACGATCTTGATGATAATAATTGCCCTACTACTCGTATCTCCGCTCACGTTCATTATTTCCCTTCGAATGGACGGATCGAGCCAAGGAGCGTGTGAGCTTTCCGAGAGGACCCTGTCTTCGGTGGGGGCCGTGGAGACTGTTAGATTTGGGGATCGCCGTTTCGATTACGATTCCTTCGGTGGCTCATGGCTGGACGAATTCACGGATGAGGGTGGAGTATCCTGGCACAGGAATGTGACATTTGCGGATGGCGATGTCAATCTGACCCGGTTCGAGCTTTCGAACAGGAACTGTGTCGGTCACTGGAAGTTCGACGAGGGAAGCGGAAATACACTGCATGATTCGAGCGGGAACGGCAATGATGGTACGCTCCAGAACATGGGGGCCGGAAGCTGGGTGGACGGAATATCCGGCAAGGCACTTGAATTCGACGGCGCAAACGACCGGGTGTGGGTTCCGGATTCCAACTCCCTGAGCGTGGAGAGGGGCGACTTTTCGGTGGAGGTCTGGGTCAATACGACACAGGTACATTCGGACGACAACGGGATGGTCATCCTGGACAAGTATCCCCAGGGGTCACGACCGTGGTTCATCAGACTGAGGAAGGACGGCCATGTGCAGTTCCGATGCGACGGGAGCGTACAATCGGGGGAGGTGGTCAACGACGGGACGTGGCATCACCTTCTTGGGCTGCGGCGTGGACAGGTGATCGAGCTGTACGTTGACGGTGCGCTTTCGGGGAGAGCCGCATCCAATACGATGAACGACAATCCCGTCGCTCTCACCATGGGCGCGACCAGTATGAATACGAGATATTTCGAAGGGAAGATCGACGAGGTCTGCATCTACCCCCGCGCATTGAGCGCGGCCGATGTCGGGCAGCATTTCAGGAGGGATGGTTTTTCCCGGAAAGGCGTTGTGAGCTCCGTACCCATAGAAAAGCCGGGAGACGAGATATGGGACCTTCTCTCGGTGAACAAGGAGGAAGAGATCGATTCCTATGTGAACGTCTCCGTCATAGATGCGGCCACCAACACCACCGTGGACGGATTCGACAACCTCTCGGGCAGCAGTATCGATCTGGCAGCCCTCAATGAACTCGGCTTCGGAAGTATTATACTGAGAGCCTATTTTGAAGGGAACGGAAACCACACGGCATTCCTGAACTCCTGGGGCGTGGAATGGAGGGCGGAGAACGCATGGCGCGATAGCTTCGCCGGTGACGGAAAGACCAATCGGAGTCTGTCGGCAGACGGTGACACTGTGGCATTGTGGCATTTCGACGAGGGGACGGGGAACGATCTGGGGGACTCAGGGTCCAACAACAATCACGGGGTCCTTCACAACTTCCAGCACGATGAGGGAAGCGGTTGGGCAGAGGGACGTATCGGGGGATGTCTCCGATTCGACGGTGTGGACGATCACGTGGAGATCCCCTTCGACAATTCCCTCCAGCTCGATGCCGACGATTTCACCGTGGAAGCGTGGATACGAACGTCATCTGCGGAGACACAGAGGATATTCTGCAATTACGACGACTCTAATTTCGTTGATTATTTTTTCATGGATGTATTCGAGGGCAGGGCGCGTGCGAGGATCGAATACGATCATTCGGCGTTATCTACCGCAAGGGTGGACGACGGAATGTGGCATCACATAGCTTCGGTGCGCCGCGGGGACGATCTGTACATCTACGTGGATGGCATACTGGAGGGGCGGTGCCCGGGAGTGGACGATGCCAATGCGGGAAATTCAGGTGGAAGTTATTCGATAGGAAAACAGCTCGTGGGATTGTCGTTCCCTTTCCAGGGATACATAGACGAGTTACGGATTTCCGATAAAGCGAGAACCGGTTCGGAGATATACGGAAATGCCCACATGGACGTCAACCTGTCAGGGGGAAGCTTGGGATTGCGTGAGATAAGGGAGGAGAACAATATCACCATAAGGCCCGAAATGCTCGGATTCTGGGATTTCAACGAGGGAAGCGGGGATGATGTCGGGGATTCTACGGGAGGCGGTAATGACGGGACCCGGAAGAACATGGAGGAAGGTGACTGGGTGGACGGTCGATTCGGGAAGGCGCTGCGCTTCGACGGTATCGATGAACACGTGGAATTGCCCCAGGGGGACAACATACTGGGAATAACGAGGGATTTCACCATCGCCGGGGTTATCACGCCCATGGACATGCCCTCTTCTTCAATGATCATACTGGACCTGAATTACGCTTCCGTCACCGGGAACAAGGGCAACGGCATATGCATATGTACCTATCCCGATAGAAAACTGGGTTGCTTCGTCTATCTGGCCGACGACAATGACGGTACGTCGTATTCCCTTTCCAGCAATACGCTCATGACCGCTGGTAACACGTATTTCTTTGTATTTACCAGGGACGATACGAGACTGCATCTCTATATGGACGATGTTCGGGAGTCAACCGTCCAATGCAGCGGCAATGACGTCCAGTTCTCCTATGATTACCCTAACCATCTTGGAGATTACAACAACCTTGCCATTTTTCGTCATCACAACGGTAATCTCCATTCCCCGTTTAACGGGATAATCGATGAAATGGCGGTATACCATCGTGTCTTCAGCCCGGTGGATATACATGGGGTGAAGGAATACATTTGGCCCAATGCCACCATCCGATCGGATCCCATCTCCCTTCCCCCGAACATGACATGGGACAAGGTGGCGGTGAACCGCACCGTACCGGAAAATACCTATCTCAACGTCTCCGTTCATGATTCCGAGACACACGAAATACTCGCTGAAGATACCAATCAATCCGACAGAGTGCTGTTCAACATATCCGCTCTGAACCCGGATGAGCACGGCTCCATCTATCTCAAGGCACGGCTCCAGTCCAACGAGACCATGACCCCGGCGATCTTCGATTGGGCGGTCAACTGGACGTCGACGGATATCCAATCGAGTCCTCCGCTCCTCATTGACAACATATCCGACGTCGAGTTGACTGAGGACAATCCCGAGGAAGGGCTCGTCGATCTGTCCGAGCACTTTCTGGACCCACATGATGACATCGCATCACCTGATTTCTTTCTGGACCGCGTCTCCGATCCCGACAATATCACCATCATCGTGAACGGAACCCTACTGGATGTGGTATATCTAGCGCGGGACTGGTACGGGAACGTATCGGTTGTGGCAGGCTGCAGGAACGTGTATCATCATATCGCCCTGAGTAACGAATTCCTTATAAGGGTCATCAACGTCAACGACGCCCCCGTCTGGACATCCTTGCCCCGGGACATATCAATGGACGAGGATACCTGTGCCCTGAGCGATTATTCCCTGGATGATCACATCGTCGATGCGGACGGTGACATGATCAACTTCACATTGGTCAGCGATGAGAAGCATATCGTTGCGAATCTCTCGAATTCCAATCACATCCGGATCAACGCAACGGGCAACTACTGGGGCGAGGCCAACATCACTGTCGAGGCTACGGACCGATACGGGGGGAACTCCACACCCGCCACCATAAGCGTCATGGTAGAGTCGGTGAACGACCGACCCCTTTCCGAGCTCGTTTATCCAGCCAACAACACGGTGCTCACAGAGGCAAATGTGACCCTGTCATGGAAGGGTTTCGACGTGGACCACGACCCCGAGAATATGCTTTACGATCTATACATCGGGGAAGAGCCATCTTCGTTGGACATGTTCTATTCGGACATAGAGGGAGACAATATCACAGTTCAAGATCTAGCGGATGGACTCACGTATTACTGGACCGTCATACCATACGATCGCACGGATTACGGAGGATGTCTTAACGGCACATGGCACTTTACGGTCAATACCACCCACCCCGTTCCCGAGGTCACTCTGACCTCCCCTCAGGGAATCGTGAACGAGACAGACGTGACCCTGCGATGGACCGTGGAGAACCCAACGGAGGAGCCTGTTTCCTTTCACGTGCTCCTGGGCGATTCCCCGGAAGAGCTCGATTTCATCATAGAGACCCGGGAGACGAGCTTTCCCCTCAGCGGACTGGAGGAAGGTGCCACGTATTACTGGACCATTATTCCGTATGCGGGTTCCATAAAGGGCATCTGTGCCAGCGGCATCGGGACCTTCACGGTGAACTCATCATTCGTTGCACTCTATTCCATCGAGATGGAGGCCGATCCGGACAGGCTCACACTCGTACAGGGAGAGAGTGAGATACTGAATATCAATGTAACAAATACCGGCAACGTGGAATTCATCATAGAGCCCCAGGTGACCGGAGACCTCTCATCCCATGCCATCGTAAATGACAGCATCACCCTATCGCCCGGTGGGACCGTTGTATTGCCCGTAACCATAACCATACCCGACGATCTCGCGCCCAATGTTTACCTTCTGACCATCACAGGTGCGTATCCTGGCGGCTCCGGAGAGATAGGCATATCGGTGACCGTACGGGAAGCCAAGGAGCCCATCCTGAAGGAACAGCCCGACGATAAGTCCCTTTTCGCTCAATGGTGGTTCTGGCTCCTCGTTGTCGTCATCGTTCTGGTCCTTCTGGGAGGCGGCATACTTGTCCTGGTCCTTTCAAACAGGAGGAAAGACAGTAGTTCTGTTGGCCTCCCTGCTCCTACCGATCTGGAAGTCGAGGTGGAGCACGTTCCTGAAGGGGGATTTTCCCGGGAGAGCGAGATAGACATCATTGCCAGAGGACTTGCTCCCCCCTCACAGGTAAACGGAACGGATGACACGTTTTCATCATTCCCAGGTGATGCTGCATTGATACAAGCGCCGAGCCCGCCTCAATATATGCTTCCCGGGGAGTCGGGAGCCTTCGGACAGCTGCCTCATTCGACCGCTCCCCAGGAAATGATGGCGCTTCCCCAGGCATCGGCGGTAACACCCCGGCCAACCCAGGCATATGCACTGTCATCTCCGGTAATTCCCGGGGAGGTGGCAGCACTTCCACCCGCATCGCCAACCGAGCCCGGGACGGTGGCAGCGCTTCCACCCGCATCGCCGGAACACCCCGGGATTATGGCTACGACCAAACAGGCACCAACAGCGTATCCACCGGAAACAGCATCTCTTCTCCCACAACCGGAGATATATTCCGGAGCAATGGGGATCTATCCTCGGGATCCGCCATTAGCTCTGCCTGGAGATGGTCAAACTCAATTCCCGGGAGCGGAGCTTCCCCCAGGTAACGTCCAGCCCCCATCACCTACTCCCGTCGCATCCGCCGCCCCGACCACCGTGGAAGAGGTCCCGCTGGTCATATCGAGACCGGTATCCCTCTACGCAACGCCCGATTCACAGTACGGGATCCCACCGGATCAGTACACGGCGCAGACGGATACTGCTGCCCCGCCTGTTTCAACTCAGACCGGGACAGATGGACCGGCTCTGGTTAAACCTGCCGCGGTACAGATCGATGGAGCTACGGGCGTGATCCCAGCCGCTCCTTCGCCATCCCAGGGACTTCCGCCCGAGGCACAACCACTTCCCTCGATAGTGGATGAACTTTTTCCGGGGTTCGGTGACGGAGGGGATTCGGTAGATAAAATTTTCACAAGGCCCGGGAGCTCGGCCCAGCAAGCTACTGACTCAACGTCCTCTCCCCCACCACCCACACCACCGCCCCCGGTATAACAAGCTTCCTCGTGCCGGAATCGAATGAAGGGCTCTTGGAATGGCGTATAGAGGGGACAAATTTGAAATAAAACTACAAATCTCCGTACTATGCAGGGCGCAAACTGTCCGTTTTCGAAGGTGGACCCATGATAAGGGAATCGTCAGTGATAGCTATCACGGTGTGTATCTTGATAGGATCTATTTGTCTACATTATACCAAGAACGTCGATGAATCCTCCATGTCGGGTGCGGGAGATCAAGATGGAATTATAACAGCGGACAGGTCGTCACGGGGATTGGTGACCCAATGGCACATGGACGAGGGAAGCGGGAACCATGTCGCTGACAGCAGCGGGAACGGCAATGACGGTACGCTGAACCTTGGGTCGGATGGCAATACCAACGCAGCCCTGGCCCGGATGGACGGGGTGCGGGGAAAAGCCCTCGAATTCGACGGTGCGGACGATCACGTCGAGGTACCGCATTCAAATCTGGACATCCGATCCGAAGCCACCCTTTCCATGTGGATTAAGACCAGCGATACGTCACATTACCAATACCTCATGAACATCAGATGCGCGACCACGGGGGGCAACCGATACGGGGTCTGGTTCAGGATATCGGGGGATGATAACAGGATATGGGTCACCCTGGGAGACGGCAGCGGAACAGCGGATGATACCCTGAAGTCGGAAACGAGCGTGGGTGACGGGAACTGGCATCACATTGCCTTCACCCGGAACGGCGGCAGCTGGAAGATATATGTCGATGGAGCGGAGGATGCCACCGACATGCTCCATGAGAACGATGTCGCCTATCACGTGAATTACGACGACAGGTACCTTGGTATCATGAGCGGGATGGAGTACCCCTTTTCAGGCATCATCGACGAGGTGGGCATATATGACCGGGCCCTGAGTGCCGAAGAGATACGGGGTCACTATGATCGGATCATCAATGGAAGTCATTATTCCGACGACGGGTGGGGTGGGAGCTGGTCAGACGAATTTCTCGATAACACCGGCATAGGTACGGACATAAACGCTTCCGTGTGTGACGGGGCGGTGGTGCTGGATAACGGCACAGCTCCCAGACCCGGTTGTGCGGGATACTGGAGGTTCGATGAGGTAACGGGAAATATTGCATATGATGACAGCGGGAACGTCGCCCGGGGAAGGCTTCGCAACATGGATGGCGGCGGAAGGGTTACGGGGGTGAGCGGCAATGCACTGGAATTCGACGGGGTGGACGATCATCTGGAGATCGGCGATTATCCGAAACTGGATTTCGACGACAGGGATTTCACCTTGAGCGCGTGGGTCAATCCTGCCGACGGGAACGACATGAGCGGGCTCATATTCATGAAAAAGACCGATGCAGGTGTGAAGGACTGGCATACCAATTACAATTTCGGGATCGGGGATTACTACGGGAAATGCGGGAACGGACAGCTGTTCTTCGAGGCGGGCGACGGCTCCTGGAGCGAAATAGTGACATCCCGTGGAAGTATCGATGGCGACTGGAACATGATAACCGTGGTGTACGATTCCTCGGACAGTCGAATTACCTTCTATATCAACGGTCTGAGGGACTCGGATGCCTTCCTGAATATCGATCCCGGGGCCAACGATCATCCGCTGATAATCGGCAAACATACCACGGAGGCCGGGAACGATAATTACCTGTTCCATGGCAGTATGGACGACGTGCGGATATACTGTCGTGCCCTTCGGGAGTGCGAGATAGAGGAGCATTACTCCGCCATGCCCCCTCCCCCGGTGGGGATGTGGCATTTCGACGAGGTCGGCGGTAATCAGGCTGGTGACGGAAGCGGCAATGGCAATGACGGCATGCTCCATAACATGAACGATGATGACTGGATCGCCGGCAAGGTGGGGAATGCTCTGTCCTTCGACGGGCTGGACGATTGGGTGGATATCTCCTCGGTCCGCAAGCGTGGTGCCTTCTCCATGGAGGCATGGATAAAGCTGAACGTCAAGTCGTCGGTATGGGACGAGTGCCAGCTCATCGCCTCCAAGTATATTAACGGACAGCCGGCGGTGGACGGGGAATGGTTCGTCTGGATCGACGAGATAGACGACAAGCTGGACTTCTACATCAGGGACGGTGGCCAGTGGTACATCACCACTTCCAATACCGTATTCGTGGAGAACATGTGGTATCACGTGGCCGCGGTATTCGACGGTCTGCATCAGAGGGTGTACGTGAACGGCGCCCAGGAGGCGGTTGACAGACGCAATTCGCTGAGCGTCGACGCCTCAGATACACCAATGGCCATCGGGGCTGACGGCGACGGTATGGAGGTGGACTTCAACGGGATCATAGATGAGATAGCCATATACAACCGGACGCTCACACCCCACGAGATCACCCGTCACCAGCAGCTGGACTACGAGACCCGAAGACCCTTCCTCGAAGAGGGGTCGGTGCGCTCAAAGAACATAACGCTTCCCGCAAACATGACATGGCGGGTATTTCGTGCAGAGAGAACGGTACCGCAGAACACCTACCTCAACTGCACCCTCTGCGATGCCCGGACAAACGACGTTCTGGTCGAGGATACGGGCAGCGGCGAATCCATCGAGATGGACCTGTCGTCCGTGAACCACAATGAGCACCGTACGGTCTACATGAAGGCCGCCTTCCGGTCCAATGTCACACACGCCCCTTCACTTCTGAACTGGAGCGTTAACTGGACGCGGATACCGCCGGAGGCCCCAGAACTAATAGAGGACATCCCGGATGAGATAGTCATTCTCGAGGACACGCCGGCGGGTCCCGTTCTGGACCTATTGAACCATTTTTACGACCAGTATTCCCGTTACGAGGAGCCGACCTATAACATAGAAGATGGATCCGATAACGGGAACATCACGCTCATCATTGTCGGTGCCAACCTCTCCGTTACAGCCCTTGCGGACAACTGGACGGGGGATGTCTCCGTCACGGTCAACTGTACCAACATGCACGGCTACACGACGCTTTCCAATGCCTTCGACATAGTTGTAATGCCCATAAACGACATCCCCGCCTGGCGCTCGAGACCGACCGCCATCAACTTCCCGGAGGACGGGAATTACACCGACCCGGTTTCCATGGACAGTTATTTCGTGGATGCGGAGGACGACGAACTCGAATATCTTATCGGATCCCTTGACGGGAACATACACGCCATGCTGGATGATAACGGTTCCGTAACAGTATCGGCCGAAAGGGATTACAACGGGGAGTCCGTGATAACACTCGGTGTACGTGAAAAACACAATCGCTCGGCGGTCTCGGGCAACATCACGATACCGGTGGTGGTGGACCCGGTGAACGACCCGCCCCGGGTGGAGCTGCTGGCCCCCGGGGACAACGTTAGCTCGTCGGACGGCACGATCACCCTTCGCTGGAAGGGATACGACGTGGACGATGCGTCGGAGAACATCACATACGACCTGTATCTCGGGAAGAACGACGAGCCGTCCCTTTTCATGAGCGACCTGATGAATGAAAATCATACCCTCACCGATCTTGTGAACGGCGCCACATATCGCTGGAAGGTCATTCCCAACGACGGCAAGGACCAGGGATCCTGTACCAACGGGAGCCGCAGTTTCTCCATCGACAAGAATATATTCGTACCGGAAATAGAACTGTTATCTCCCCGGAACGGCTCGATACTGGTGGAAACGGTACAGAACATAACCTGGAAGCTGCGATTCCATTCCGGGGAGGGAGTCACCTGCTATGTGTTCCTGGGAACGTCGCCGGAGAGCCTCACCGAGATAGGGCCCACGGACAGGAGAGATTTCGAACTGAGGGACCTGGAGAACGGCGTCACCTATTTCTGGAAGATAGAGGTATCGGTGACCGGCATCGAAGGACGGGTTTCGAGCGAGGTCTTTTCCTTCACGATCGAGAAGGATTTCATAGCCGAACACGATATCGAGCTGTACTTTACCGTAGATTCCATCGAGCTGGTCCGGGGTGATTCGATAACCATCAATATCACTATCCGGAATCGCGGCAACGTGGCCGAGAAGGTTGACCTTTCGGTGTTCGGAGATCTGAAGGAACACGTCACCCTGAGCTTCGATCCGACCGTGGACCTGGATCCGGACGAGGAGAAGACGGTCATCATGGTTCTCTTTGCCAAACTGAAGCTCGAGGCGAAGACCTACGAACTGGTGGTGAAGGGGGACTACTCCGGAATGGAAAGAACGGCACGGGTGAACGTGACGGTCAAAAAGGAAGCGGTAACGTCGCCCTCGGAGAGAGAAGGGGCCCTGCCCTGGCTCTGGTTCGGTGTGGCGGTGATCCTGCTGGTCGCCGTGGTGGGACTGCTGATAATCCTGCTGCGAAGGCCCAGGAAGGGACAGGAGGAAGCCGGTGAAATGGCCATCGAAGCCGAGATCGAGATGCATCCCCAGGGGGGTATAACACGCAGCGAGATAGAGCAACTTGCACTGAGCGATGGCGCTCCTGAACACTTCCAGGGACGCCTGGCCGAGATGCCCGCCCCCATGCCGATGGAATACACGCTACCGGGACAGGTGCAGCAGGCCGCCTATCAGCACAGGTCCCCCGTCCATGGGCCGACGGTCAACCTTCCGCAGCTCCGGGTGACGGGAGAGACCGCCGCCGCGCCAGCGCTGCCGCAGGTTTCGAGCGTTCCCACCGGAGGGACTCCGCAGATGCCCTACCCGACCGCGGAACAGGCCGGAGCGATGACCCCTGCGGTTACGGAAGCTCCCGTGGAGGAGATACCCATGGTGGTTTCGAGACCACTTTCACAGGATATCATGTCGCTGCCCCGCGCCAGTACCGTCCCGCTGGGGGCTCCGGTTCGTGCAGCGATGGTTCAGCCGCCCCCCGTTCAACAGGCGGCATCCGTTCCGCCAGCATCGGTTCAACCGGCCGGCTCCGTTCCGCCCGCAACGGTTCAGCAAGCAGCGGTACAACCAATACAAGTTCCGACAGTAACAGAACAGACCCCCGCTCCCGTCCCGCAGGCTTTGGTCCATAGTGAAGCACCGCCTCTTCCCTCCATCGTGGATGAGCTCTTCCCGGGACTTGGCGGCGGAGAAAACGCGTCCGAGGTGGGCGGGCAGCAGGCCCCCGCGGGAACACTTCCGGAAACTCCGCCGCAAGAAGCGAACCCGCCGCCGCCCACGGGGTGAGAAGAGAAAGTAGTAGTCAATCTCTCGGGTGGAATCCCCTTGGTTCAGCCTTTCCGGTAACCGCAGCCGGGGCATTCATGGGTCCCGTCCGGATTCATGTAAACCAGCGCGCCGCACGAATTGCACGGATCCTGAGAAATACTTTGTAGGGATGCGGGGTTCTCAATGAGCGACGGCCCTTTCGGCCTGGGCATGCCGATCAACTCCACCGGTTTTTCACCATCGGGAAGACGTACCCGGGCCCATCTCTCGCGCGTATCCCTCTCATTTGCCTTCCGGAGCGATCTCGAAATCCAGTCCTTTCTCTTTCCAAGCACCCAGTCGTCCAGGGGCTCGATGGATATGTTAGTGAACTTCTTGCTCTTGGCCACGATGCGCCCATAGATCTTTCTCAGGTTCTCGGTCCCCGTCATCCCGTGGGTGATATGCAGAAGGTCATCCCTGCTGCCGACGTACAGATTGTGCGTCGTGGTGGAGGTCTCGGAGCCAACGTTGTAGGAGGAATCCGTCTTCAACGTCGCATGGGTGATCTCGGTCCACCCGGCTGAGAACTTCATCTTTTTCCCGACCCGGTATTTTATCCCCTCCTCGTCCACCACAACCTTCCTGTGCCGTAACGATATGACCGTCCCTGCGATGCCGAATGAGATCGCACAAATTCCGAGAATGAGCACGATCATTTTTCCCAATGCCAGTCCGGCAACGATACAAATGGAGCCGATAAATAATATTACCATACACAGGACAAACGTTCCCCACATTCTCTTTTCGACAATAATGCGATCGCTCGACCGCATGCCGGATTGAATCTCTATCCCTTTTCTCCTATCTCGATCTCTTGAAATTAGGCTGATACCTATCGCGATTGACGTACCGCTCATGAGGATTCCAAGGCCAATTATACAATTTATCACTAGATCTGCATCACTAGAAAAAGGTTCGGTAATATGGATCTCTACAGGGTTTGCGACCTCAAGCTCATATTCTCCCTCCACATCGACCTCGAACGAAGCGAATTTTACCCACTCCCTATCGTTACCGTAGGAGAAATCATCATCTCCCGGTATTGCCGCGATACGGTTTCCTTCTTTATCACGTATGAGCACGGCACCGGGGTCGTTGTCCTCAACGAGCTCTTCTTCGTCATTGAAATCATCGTCATTCTTATCCTCGTACTTATCCAGATGCCATATCTCATAACCGCCCGCATCCAGGTGCACAGTTAAGTTCGCTTCTCTTCCAAAATCCAGAGTGTGGACCGACTGCGGGCGAGAATCCACATCAACAACGATCCCAAACACAATCGAGATGATTGCTATGATCAAACCGGATACGATAAGACCGACATGGAACGGTCTGTACTTACTGAACACTCGCTTCATATGATACTTCCATCAGTCCAATGTTCATACGGGTCGCTGACCCAGGTTGTTGAGGCGTTTATCGGGGTCGTTGCCGCTGCGATCTCCCCGAGATTGAGCTTCTGTATGAATCTCACGGTACCTTCATGAATCCTAACCGGGTAAAATCCCCATCGAAGGTGAATATATGCCCGATACTGTATCTCTCCATCAAGGCAACGATACTCCAATCCACGAATGACAACATGCTCTTTCTCTCGGTAATGCGATTCCATATTCCGGAGAAATCCTGGGAATTGAAAGGATGGATGATGACATTCGATCGGAGTATTTTTTCCACGATCTCCTTGGCTGCCCCATGGTTGTAATTGTACAACAGAAAGGTATAGGTTTCCTGGAGAACCATCTCGGAGGTATGGATAGGACCGTAGGCCACATCGCCTCCCTTGTTCGTCTCGACGAACGTCTTGGCCCTCTCATGATGGGAATCCTTCTTCTGGTTCAATGCTATCCAAGCGCTGGTATCTATGAAGAGCGGAGGGTAATCTATCCGGCCTATTCTATTACCTCCCGTACAGGACGTCATCCACGCTTTTTTCCTTGTACCTGGGGTTATCGTCCCGGGCTTCGCGGCCGAAACAGGAAGCATCCCAATCCACCCTTCTACGCTCGATTTCCGCATCGATCAATTCCCGGATCAGGCCGGATACGGTTGTGCCCTTCTCCTCCACAATGCTCCTTACGATCTCCGCCTGCTCCCCGGACAACTTGGTGCTCAATACGACTTCAGCCATAGGTATACCATGGTCTACCGAATATAAATAACTTGGCCGGGAAAGTGGGAATATTATGCTTTTCCAATCCGGGAAACAAGGATGAGGCCTGGACGAAGAACAGTTTCAATCCAGTCGGATATATCCAGGTTCAGCCTTTCAGGTAACCGCAGCTCTGACATGTGTAAGCTCCATTCGGATCGATGAAAACCAGCTCGCCGCAGATCTCGCATCGTTCGTCCGGTTTGGAACCAGATCGATCCGGAGCTGGTATCATGGTTGGCGAATTTTGCCAAGGCTGTTCGCCCGATCCCTGGGGTCCGGCATGGCCCGGGACCCGTACCTGCGCCCATCTATCACGCGTATCCCTCTCATTTGCCTTCCGAAGCGCTACCGACATCCAGTCCTTTCTCTTTCCGAGCACCCAGTCGTCCAGGGGCTCGATGACGATATTCGTGTGGACCTTGCTCATGGCGGCGATGCGTTCGTGGATCCTCCTCAGGTCCACCAGGTCGGCCACGTCCTGGGTGATATGCATAAGATCATCCTCGGTGCCGACGTAGAGATTGTGCACGATAGAGGGCACTCTACCGGTTAATCCATGTCTTTCGGAGATCAACGTGGCCTTGGTTATCTTGGACCAGTGAGCCTCAAACTTCAACTTTCCACTAATCCAGTACCTGATGCAGTCTTCATCGACGATTATCTTCTGATTCCATCTTCTGATGAACATGATCATGCCGATGGTTCCAAAGGGAAGCACAAATAATCCAAGAACAATCAAGATAACCTTCCCGCTATCGATACCAAACCATAAGCATATGGCCCCCATGATCATCAACACCATGAACAGGAGAACGTTCCTCCACATTTTTCTCTCGATGATAATTGGAGGACATGGGAACTGACCGGCAAGCATCTCGTCCTTTTCCCGTTTGCGTCGGTCCCGCCTGACAAGCAGAATACCCGTCCCCAACAGACCACCGCCCACCATTACGAAAACGATTACGATGATGGTACCGCAGATTTTCCCTCCCCCGGGCTCGCTGAGACGGATCTCCACGGGATTTCCCGCCCTAAATGTGTAATTACCTTCGCGTTCTACCTCGAAGGATGCGAACTTCACCCACTTCCGGGATACTTCATGCTCGATACTGCCTGTCTCCGGGATTAATTGAACCAAGCGGCCGTCAGGGTCACGAACTATCACGTGGCCGGGATGGGTTTCCTCCCGGGTGATATCATCATCTTCATCATAGTTGATATCAAGGTACATAATATCATAGCTGCCCCTCTTCAGGTACACGGTATGATTTACCTTCTCTCTGAAATCCAGGGAACAGAGCGTGCGGGGAAATGCTTCATCGAAAAACAGCACCATCGGTATCGATATCAGGAGGATCAGAACTCCAGTAATTATGAGCATGATGTGCAGAGTGCGGTACCTGCTCAATAGACCGGCCATAGCATCCATCCAACAGAATCGAGATAAAGAGCACCATAATAGAATATATCAGTTTGGTTTGAAAAAAACGTCTAAGAGACTGATCCCTGATACTCCTGGCCATAGTTTTCAATCCAGCAGCCTCACCTGCCACAGTTCAAGGTTGTTGAACTTTTTACCGGGCGTGTTCCCCCCTCTGCCGGCGGAAACGCAGTACTCGGGATAGCAGCCCCAGGAGCCCCGCATATGGTCCGGTACACATGATCGGCATCGTTCCAGTCACTGCACCACTCTCACACGTTGCCGTGCATTGTGCAAATCCGTCCCATACTGGCACGTATTTCCATGTTGTCAATGGTGCGAACTTGTTTCACAGCTTGACGACGTTAGCGGTATCGAGGGCGCAGTTGCATCTATTGATGCAACGGAGTATGACGGGCGCCCAAAGGGCCGATACCGCTGAATTGGAAGAAGTTCACTTTATTCCCGTCTTCACTCGTGAAGGCCCCGGTCGTTGGGCACGAGGCGGAAGATGCCTTTACCAAATCGTGATTATTTTCTTTCGTAACCGCAGCTCTGACATGTGTAAGCTCCATTAGGATAGAAAAAAACCAGCTCGCCGCATAGCTTGCATCGATCGTCCGGTTTGGAAACAGACCTATCAGGGCCCGGTATCATGGTTGGAAAATTCTGCCAAGGCTGTTCGGCCGATCTCTGCGGTTCTACACTGCCAGGGATCCGGATCAGCCTCGCCCTGATGATCGATTCCCTTTTTCGAAATGATATGGGGAGTACACAATTGAATTCCTTAGCTCAAATGAGGGTTGGAATTTTTGTCATCGATATAAATGCTTATTGTTGGGTACATTTTCGCAAAAAGGTATGGAAACGGCGTTAAGATATTTCCATAATGGCTTAATTGTCCCCCTTTTCTCAATATTATGACCCAAAATGATTAAATATCTGCGCATTCATGCTCCAGGTCATTCCCCCATCGGGCGCTAATCGGAGGTGTTATATATGACTGATGAAAAAGTAAAGATCATTTGGACGAAGGTAGACGAGGCGCCAGCCTTGGCCACATATTCTTTCCTACCCATGGTGAAAGCATTCACTACCGGGGCGGGAGTGACCGTCGAGACCAGGGACATATCCCTGGCGGGAAGGACCGCAGCCAAGTTCCCGGAGAGGCTCACAGAGGAGCAGTTCGTTTCCGACGACCTTTCTGAACTTGGAGATCTTGTGAAGAAGCCCGAGGCAAACGTTATCAAGCTTCCCTGCATCAGCGCTTCGCTGGTGCAGCTCAAGGCAGCTATCAAGGAGCTCCGGGACAAGGGATATGACCTCCCGGACTACCCTGACGAGCCCAGCACCCCCGAGGAGAAGGAATGGAAAGCCCGATACGACAAGGTCAAGGGCAGCGCCGTGAACCCGGTTCTCAGGGAGGGAAACTCCGACAGGAGAGCTCCCACATCTGTCAAGAACTACGCCAAGGCGAATCCCCATTCGATGGGACCGTGGACGGCAGATAATCCGGCGGAAGTTGCCACAATGTCCCAGGGCGATCTCGCACACAACGAGATATCCACTACAATTGGATCGGAAGACGTCGGAAACTGCGTCATCGAGTTCCACGGGGATGACGGCTCCGTGGTAGTTCTCAAGCCCAGAACTCCCCTCTTGGAGGGGGAGATCATAGATACTTCAAAGATGTCAAAGAACGCACTTCGTGCATTCCTGGAGAAGGAGATACAGGACTGCAAGGAAAAGGGCCTTTTGTTCTCGATCCACCTAAAGGCTACCATGATGAAGGTCAGCGATCCCATCTTTTTCGGCCATGCCGTTTCCGTGTTCTTCAAGGACGTATTCAATAAGCACGCTGACACTTTCAGGGAGCTTCGTGTCAACCCGAACAACGGCCTATCCGAGCTTTACCAGAAGCTTGACACCCTCCCCGATGACAAGAAAAACGAGATCATTGCGGACATCGAGGCCGCCAAGGAGACCAGGCCCGGCCTGGCCATGGTGGACTCCGACAGGGGCATCACCAATCTTCACGTGGGCAGCGACACCATCATCGACGCATCCATGCCCAGATACATCCGTGAATCGGGCACCATGTGGGGAGCCGACGGCAAGCAGCATTTCACCAAGGCGATCATCCCCGATTCCAGCTATGCAGGTATCTACCAGGCGGTTGTTGACGATTGCAAGGCCAACGGCACCCTGGACCCCACCAGGATGGGCACCGTGCCCAACGTGGGCCTTATGGCGCAGAAGGCGGAGGAGTACGGCTCGCACGACAAGACCTTCGAGATCTCCGGCAACGGCACTGTAAAAGTCGTTTCAGCGGCAGGCAATGTCCTTCTGGAGATACCCGTGGAGGACGGCGACGTGTTTAGGATGTGCCAGGTCAAGGACCTTCCGATCCAGGACTGGGTAAAGCTGGCGGTCACCAGGGCAAAAGCGACGGGATGGCCCGCGGTATTCTGGCTTGACGAGAACAGGGCCCACGACAGGGAGCTTATCAAAAAGGTCAACGCCTACCTGCCCCACCACGACACCACGGGACTGGAAATTAAGATATTGGCACCCGTGGACGCCTGCAGGTACTCCACCGAGAGGATGAGGAACGGAAAGAATACTATCTCCGTCACCGGCAACGTCCTTCGGGATTACAACACGGACCTCTTCCCGATACTGGAGGTGGGTACCTCTGCCAAGATGCTCTCCATCGTCCCCTTGATGAACGGAGGTGGGCTCTTCGAGACCGGTGCCGGGGGCAGCGCTCCCAAGCACGTCCAGCAGTTCCAGACCGAGGGACACCTCAGGTGGGACTCCCTGGGTGAGTTCCTGGCCCTTGCGGCCTCCCTGGAGCACCTGTCGATCAGCTTCGGCAATCCCAAGGCCCAGGTCCTGGCTGACACCCTGGACGAGGCGAACGGGAAGTTTTTACTTACGAACAGATCCCCCGGCCGAAAGGTGAACGAGATGGACAACCGGGGCAGCCATTACTGGCTGGCCAGGTACTGGGCCGAGGCCCTTGCGGGCCAGGACAGAGATGCAGAGCTCAAGGTGAAGTTCTCCCCCGTGGCTGCGGCGCTGGCCGGGAACGAGGAAACCATCCTCAGGGAGCTTCTGGGCGCACAGGATCAGCCACAGACGTACGGCGGCTACTACAAGCCCGACGACGGGCAGGCCGAGAGTCTCATGAGGCCCAGCGCCACGTTGAACGGCATTATCGATTCCATCACACAGTGAGCGTCACTGATACCACACGGGTGGCAGCTAACTGTGCCGCCCATTTCTTTCCTATTACGTTCCCGCATACGGGAAAGCCCTTGAGATGGGATGGTACAATTTTTCGGGATCGTTCCAGTCACTGCACCACTCCCACACGTTTCCGTGCCTATCACGGCTAACCACTCGCGCTGGGTGACGGTGCAGCGGCCCATGGTGTAATCGCGGCCTGGAATACGAAAGAAAATAATGCCGAAGCTGTCCGTGACCTTCTCGATCGCTTCGGTCATCGGGCATCGCTTCCTCTTCAGTGGTCGTCTGCAAGGGATACATGGGGCTCCACCTTGGGCGCCCACCTCAGAAATCCGCATGAGGGGCACTCCTGGCGTATGTGTTTTTTACCATTTCTGAACGTCTTCCAAGAAAAGGTGCATTCCCTCCGACAGTGAGGGCAGAGGATGCCATCGTATTCGATACCCAGACCCCGGCCTTCATTTCCGCCTTTATGCGAGGCCTTGCTCCGGGAGCCCCCGGATAAGTTTTTCCCGGTACCTTTACGCGATCCCGACGAAGATGGCCTTCCGAGCGATTCCCGGGACAGGCTGTCTGCCAGCTCGTTGAGCTCACGGGGTATCCACTCGAGCTCGTACGACTCGAACTCCGAGAGAAGCTCCATCACCCTGCAGTAGAGCTCGACGAGGTTGGGGCTGCGGACCCGGTAAGCCCCCTTCACCTGCTTGATGATCAGGTCGCTGTCACCCTGTATCTTTATCCGACGCCAGCCCCGTTCCCTTGCCCTTTCAAGGCCGGTTAAAAGTGCAGTGTACTCGGCGACGTTGTTTGTTCCCGTGCCCTTGAGACGCTCGGTTATGGTATCGACGATCTTCCCTTTCTCGTAGAGCACAGCGCCGATTCCCATGGGTCCCGGATTGCCCAGAGATGCGCCGTCGAACTGCAGCCGGTTCGTGAGTTTGGAGTTCATGTTGTTTTCAGTAACGGGGTACGGGTATATATTAGTGTCATTGGTGGTGATTGGAGGGGATGATAGTTGATTAATGCGAATTCGAGGTGGCGATGAGGCCGCCCGTGAAAAGATATTTTGGTTGGCATTATTTATCTATTTACTTGCACGTACTTTCCTTGATATGTTCGTATTCCACGCCATTTCACCTACAGCTTCCGTTCCTATGTGGAGGCCGAATACTATCATTCGGGGATACGGCAGGTTTACAGTGATCCCGCTTCCAATCCGTAAGAGCCTTGAATGGATTGGAGTTGGTTAGTGGGAAAAATTGGAAAGGATTGGATTATCCCATCCTTTCCGTAAGACTATTTACCCGATTATACCTATAAATATAGCCTTTCACCCAGATCGGGTTCATCGAAATCTCCGTCTTGTTGTGAATCCCCGTCTCCATCATCATCCCATTGTGGTGTTTCTGCCCGATTTTCGTGATCTTCTTCCCATTTATAGGCTTCATAAATAGAGATCATATTTGAGATATCCCTGCTATCTCCTCCGTTATCAGCATCAATATGAACTCCATTTGTCGGTGTCCGTCCAGCGAAAGCACTCATGAAATAAAAGTTGAATTCTCCGTTCTCATCCTCTACTTCGTCACCATCACCTGTGGCTGGTAAGGCGAGTTCATCGCCTCTACAGGCTGTAGCAGTCGTTGTCTTTGCATTACTTAGATCGTCAATAAAACCGCCACTAAAGCATTGTTGCATAAAAATGACACGATACTTATAGTTGATATTTCCAAGATATAAAGCACCAGCTAATTCATCATCTTGGATGTGAGCAGTAAAACCAGCCCCGTCATTCATTCCAAGTCTGCTATTTGCACCACTTCGGTCTCCATGATCAAAAGTGAAAACAAATAGGAAATCGGTATTTTGGACAAAACTAGATAAACCCAGGCAAATACTTTCGAGCTCATCAGGTGTTGCAGGGCTATCGGTATATGTTACACCCGGAGGTGTTCCATATTTTCCAGCTTTAATATCATTGCCAGTATCATACAATAAATAAATATCTTCATCATGGTAACCATATGATTTCAAAGCATCATAGAAGAATTTAGGATCACTCCAAAAACAATCAAAATCTTCTTGATTATGAGGCCTTGGACATATTAATAATGCATATCTTCCATTATGTTCCATTGGATTATATTGGTCTGAAAAGGGAGACCTCATAATCTCATACATATCCGACATTCCATCTCCATCAGTATCCTCATGGAAAGACCTTGGATAATTTGAGATTCTGACTTCGTCAATTATCCCTTTAAAATGTCTAAAATATTGGATATTACATCCAATATACATTCCATGGTCAGTGGAATATTGTATGTCTTCATTAATATAATTAATATCCTCACAGATGCCGTTAATATACAACCTCATTGCATATCCATCATAGACACCAGCTATGTGATACCAATTATCGATCTCAATTTGTGTGGTACTAACTACATTTGTACAACCCGAGGCAGTATATATCCTGAATTCAATCTCATTGTCACCTTGAATCTGTAAAAAATAACCCCCATATGGACTAGAAAGGTGATCTGCAGCATCAATGATATATTGG